>DPSB01000562.1 GCA_003537495.1 Cytophagales bacterium
CTGGTGCATACAACATTGGGAGTGTATGCGTTGTTTGGTTGGTTTAACCGGAGCCGGAGGCCAAACAAATCAGGATGGAGTGTTGCGTTGGTTATCTTACCCTTTGTGGGAGTAGCCGCGTACGAACTAACCAAAAAACGAAAGCGCAAACACATGCGCTGGTTGTGATCAAAAAAGCAAACGATTGCAACGAAGGTTAACCTATTATTCTACTTTTTTATAGAGGTGGTTGATGAATTGATCAGAAATTATTTCCGGTTAAAAACATAATGCTTCCCTGCTTCGGTGGTTAGATCAAACATCAACAAAGCTGGCGAAGTGAAAGCAAGTGGTGCGGTAGTATTAATAACGGGCGCTGGTGTTTTTTCAACATAGTAGAATGGATTTGGATTTGTACCCGAAGCGGCTGTCAATTTTCCATTCGCTGTTGAAACGGAGTTGGGCAGGCGAAGACGCAGGTTGCCTCCTAAGGTAGATTTAATCACAAGTTTTACAACCTTCCTATCCTGCCATTGCATTTCAACTATTTCAAAGCCACCCCTTGCGCGTAAACCAGATACCGATCCTGATGGCCAGGCATCAGGCAATGCCGGTAACAGATGCACCGCTCCATCGGCACTTTGCATCAACATTTCGGCTATACCAGCCGTACAACCAAAGTTGCCATCAATCTGAAAAGGTGGATGTGCATCGAATAGGTTATTATAAGTACCACCTCCGCCTTCGTTGGTGCCAACAGGAGTTAATTGATCTTGTATCAATTTATAAGCATGATTACCATCCAGCAACCGGGCCCACCAATTTACTTTCCAACCCATGCTCCAACCCGTTGAAACATCGCCACGGTGTTGCAAGGTTGTTCGTGCAGCTGCATACAATTCCGGTGTGCGATAAGGTGAAATCTGATTGGATGGAAACAATCCATACAAATGCGAGATGTGCCTGTGTTTATCGTTAGGATCGTCAATATCTTCCAGCCATTCCTGCAATTGTCCGTGTTTACCAATGTGCATAGGTGGCAACCGATCGCGCATTTGTTTTAACGAATCTGCAAATGACTGATCGCGGTTGAGTATTTGTGCTGCAGTTATCACTGTTGTAAATGCGTCAAACACAATTTGGTTACTCATAGTAGTACCCACATCTAACGAAGAACCTTGATGCGCTTCCGGTGCATTTTCGGGCGACATATCCGGATTGATCACTAACCATTTATTGGTTGGATGCTCAATCAGAAAATCGGTATAAAAGCGGGCAGCACCTTTTAAGATCGGATAAACCGACTCCAGATACGTTCTATCACCATTATATAAATAATGTTCCCATAAATGTTGGCTTGTCCAGCCGCCACCCATGGGCCATGCCCCCCAAAAGGCAGCATCCACAGCACCGGTTGCACGCCAGATGTCTGTGTTGTGATGGGCTGTCCAACCCCGCGCGCCATACATCACACGTGCAGTTTCCTTTCCGGTTTGAGCAAGTTCTTTCACCATTTGCAAAAACGGCTCATGTAATTCTGACAGGTTAGTTTTTTCCGCAGGCCAGTAATTCATTTCGGCATTGATGTTAATGGTGTACTTGCTATCCCATGCGGGTTTCATGCTGCGATTCCAGATGCCTTGCAAGTTGGCTGGTTGGCCACCGGGTTGCGAGGATGAAATAAGCAAGTAGCGTCCATACTGAAAGTAAAGTGCTGCAAAATGTGGGTCGTTCGATGAACGAAAATTCTTCAACCGTTCATCGGTTGGAAGTTTAGTTGCTTCGGTGATACCCAGATTAAGCTTTACACGATTGAAATATTTTTGATATGCAGCTACATGCGCTTTTTGAATCTGACTGAACGATTTAGCAAAAGCTGTATTTAAAGGTGTAGCAACTCTTTCATTCTCGTTTCCACTGATGTTGTTATAATTAACAAAATTGGTAGCAACAGAAATATAAAGGGTGGCTGCATTCGCATTGCTTACAACCAGTGTTGAATCGGTTGCCGATAATTTTCCACCTTCTGGTTTTATTCGTACAATTCCTCTAAATCGAATTTTTCCCTCTACTCCTTCATGATCGCTGGTGTTGCCGGATAGTATTATCTCATTATTAAATGTTTTTATCTGAGCACGGGTTTGTGGTGTTGAACCTTTCGCAACAAAAGAGATGTTGCCTGGCTTAGTAGCAGTAAGCCGTACCACAATAACCCGATCGACAAAGGACGCCAATGTTTCGCGTGTATAGGTAACCGAACCAACGGTGTAGCTTGTTTTTGAAATTGCTCTTTCAATATCAAGCTCTCGATAATAGTTTGTAAAATTTTTATGATCCGGAAATAAAAGATGCAGGTTGCCAACGGGTTGAAACATCTGACCATGTGACTTTTTGGAGATAATAACTTTGTTCGCTAGTTGCTCGGCCTCCTTTTGCTTGCCTTCAAAAATAAGGCGCCTTAATTCCGGCAAGGCTGCTAAAGCCAACGGGTTATCATTTCGGTTCGGACTTCCGCTCCATACTGTATGTTCATTTAGTTGAAGAATTTCTTCTTCCACATTTCCGTACACCATCGCTCCCAACCGTCCGTTACCAATTGGTAATGCATTTTCCCACGTATTTCCTGATGGTTTATCGTACCATAATCTCAACCCATTATCAGGCTGAGCGAAAATTGTTATGGACCACAAGAATGAAACAACGAAAAGTAATATGCGCATAGCTTACGAGTTGAATTCCACAATAGCTTTTATCACACCGCTCTCTGGGTTTAGCCATTCACTAAATGTATCTCTTACACCATCAAAATCAACCCGATGGGTAATATAGGCTTCAGGATTTATTTTACCTTCTTTTATCGATTTGATCACCAACTCAAAATCCTGTCGTGTGGCATTTCGACTACTCATTAAAGTAGCTTCGCGCTTATGAAATTCCGGATGACTAACTGAAATATCTCCTTTTTGCAAACCAATCAGTACATACCGACCGCTATGTGCCAGGTATTGAAATCCATTGTTAATTGCTTTTAAGCTACCGGTTGCATCAATCACCACTGTGGGCATGTTACCATTTGTAATCTCACGCAGCGTATTCAACACATCTGAAGTAGTTGCATTTATGGTGTGGTCCACTTTTAATTTTTCGCGGCAGTAGTTTAAGCGTTGCTCATTTATATCGAGCGCTATCACTTTTCCACCTGCTATACGCGCAAACTCCATTGTGCCTAAACCAATTGGCCCCGCCCCTATCACCAACACAAATTCATCTTCTTCTACCTGAGCACGTCTTACTCCATGGGCACCAATGGCAAGTGGTTCTACTAATGCTAATTCATCCAGACTTAAACCATTACTATGCACCAACGCAGCTGAAGGTACTGAAAGATATTCCACCATTCCGCCATCTACATGCACGCCACATACTTTCATATTCACGCAGCAATTTGGCTTACCGCGCAGGCAGGCAATGCAACTTCCGCAATTAAAATAAGGAATGATGGTAACAATCTCGCCACGTACAAAACCAGGAGCATTATCACAATCAACCAATTCACCCGATAATTCATGACCCAGAATTCGTGGGTAAGTAAAGTAAGGCTGCGTTCCTTCAAAGGCATGCAGGTCGGTTCCGCAAATACCAATGCGTTTTATCTTTATGATAGCATGGTCTTTCTTCAACACGGGTTCATTTGCTGTGCTGTATTGAAGTTCTCTTGGTTTATTGCATACAAGTATTTTCATAAGATAAACTCTTAAGTTGTGTCTGAAGCAATAATACCAATAGTATAAACAAAGTTTAATTTTTAAAAACAATTACGAAGCCATCGTTTCCCTTCATGGAAACATTCAGGTCACCCGATTCCGAAACAGTTACTGAAGTTGTTTGAAATGCGGGGGCGTCCGTTTCGGTAGAAGCTGATGCAATTAGCTCACCTTTTTTATCCTTCAGAAAATCCAGCTTAAGCCTAAGTTGCTTGGCTACATTTTCTCCATTAATTCCGCTTACATACCAGGTATTCTCTTTCTTCCGTGCCACCACAAACAATTTTCCCGGTTA
>DPSB01000371.1 GCA_003537495.1 Cytophagales bacterium
AGAGTGCCTTCATCAATCCCCACCACCCTTTGTTTCAACTTGGTAAGAACTTAACATCGCTGTAAAGTACTCTCTGTTCATGCGGGCAATATTCGTAATCTTAATTCCTTTCGGACACTCTGCTTCGCATGCATAAGTATTAGTACAAGAACCAAATCCTTCAGCATCCATCTGGGCTACCATCTTTTCAGCGCGTTCTTTTCGCTCAACCTGACCTTGTGGTAACAAAGCAAACTGCGAAATTTTAGCGCTGACAAACAACATAGCCGAAGCATTTTTACACGCAGCCACACACGCGCCACAACCAATACATGCTGCGGCATCCATCGCTTCATCCGCTAACTTTTTGGCAATCGGAATTACGTTGGCATCAGGTACACCACCCGTATTTACATTTACATAACCACCTGCTTGCTGTATTCTATCGAACGAGGCACGATCTACCACCAGATCTTTTACCACTGGAAATGCACTCGCGCGCCACGGCTCTATGGTAATAGTTTCACCATCGCTAAACGAGCGCATGTGCAACTGACAAGTAGTGGTTTGAAGTGGCCCGTGCGGCTTACCATTAATATACAAACTGCACATACCACAAATACCCTCGCGGCAATCGTGATCGAAGTGCACCGGCTCTTCATTCTTTTTAATCAACTCGGTATTCAGTACATCAAGCATCTCCAAAAAAGACATGTCGGGCGATACGTGATTGTGTACGTATGTTTTGAAAAAGCCTTTGTCGTCTTTGCTTTTTTGTCTCCAGATCTTTAAGGTAAGGTTCATAATTACTTATAGCTACGTTGTGTCAACTTAACATTTTCAAATTTCAATTCTTCCTTATGCAACTGTTCGGGTTGGTTATCACCCTTATATTCCCACGCAGCGGCATAGGCAAATTCATCGTCTTTACGCTGAGCTTCGCCATCGGCTGTAGCCGATTCTTCCCGGAAGTGGCCACCGCAAGACTCCGCTCGATTGAGAGCATCATCAACCATCAGTTCGCTTAACTCTATAAAGTCAGCAACCCGGCCGGCTTTCTCCAGCTCCATGTTCAATTCATTGCTGCTACCCAACACGTTTACATCTTTCCAGAATTGTGTGCGCAGTTCCTGAATTTTTACTTTGGCTTTTCTTAAACCCGCATCGCTGCGCGACATACCACAATATTCCCACATGATGTGGCCCAACTCGCGGTGAAACTCGTCTACGGCTTTGGTTCCCTTTATGGATAACAATTTATCAATGCGTTCTTTCACACCGTTTTCAGCTTCTTTAAACTCAGGTCTGTCGGTGCTTACTTTTTCATAAGGTAGAGTGGCTAAGTAATCGCCAATGGTATATGGAATTACAAAGTAGCCATCAGCAAGACCTTGCATAAGGGCACTTGCGCCCAGGCGGTTGGCGCCATGATCGGAAAAATTGGCTTCACCCAATGCATATAACCCAGGTACAGTTGTCATCAGGTTATAATCAACCCACAAGCCACCCATGGTATAATGAACAGCGGGGTAAATCATCATCGGCACTTCGTAGGGATTGTCGCCCGTGATCTGTTTATACATATCAAACAGGTTACCATACTTTGCTTCAATCACTGCTTTTCCATCGCGCTTAATTGCATCTGTAAAATCCAGAAACACAGCAAGACCGGTTGAACCTACACCGCGGCCTTCATCGCATACATATTTCGCGTTACGCGAGGCCACATCGCGTGGAACTAAATTTCCGAACGAAGGATACCTTCTTTCCAGAAAATAATCGCGGTCTTCTTCTTTGATTTTAACTGCATCGCTTGCCTTCAAACCTTTTACGCCAACCTTGGGTACCCACACGCGGCCATCGTTACGCAACGATTCTGACATCAGCGTAAGCTTGGATTGGTGATCGCCCGACACCGGAATACACGTAGGGTGAATCTGTGTAAAGCAAGGGTTACCAAAGTAAGCTCCTTTTTTATGTGCACGCCACGCGGCTGTTACATTAGAGCCCTTTGCATTGGTAGAAAGATAGAACACATTACCGTAACCACCGGTACAAAGTAATACTGCATGCGCACTGTGTGATTCAATTTTTCCGGTAATCAGATCGCGCACTACAATACCGCGGGCTTTTCCATCTACAATTACCACATCGAGTAGCTCGCTGCGGTTATACATTTTTACTTTTCCGTTTGCGATCTGACGGTTAAGTGCCGAATACGCTCCCAACAAAAGTTGTTGCCCGGTTTGGCCGCGTGCATAAAATGTGCGCGATACCTGCGACCCACCAAAAGACCGGTTAGCCAGCAAGCCGCCATACTCGCGTGCAAACGGAACACCTTGTGCCACGCATTGATCAATAATGCTTACGCTAACTTCTGCCAACCGATGTACGTTGGCTTCGCGTGCGCGATAATCGCCACCTTTAATCGTATCGTAGAAAAGGCGATAAACGCTATCACCATCGTTCTGATAATTTTTAGCAGCATTAATACCTCCCTGCGCGGCAATACTGTGGGCTCTGCGAGGGCTATCCTGAAAACAGAATGCTTTTACGTTATAACCCAGTTCCCCAAGCGAAGCCGCTGCCGAAGCGCCAGCCAAACCTGTGCCCACTACGATAACATCATATTTTCGTTTGTTGGCCGGGTTAACCAACTTCATATTGAATTTATGCTTTGTCCATTTTTCGGCTAAGGGTCCTTCCGGAATTTTAGATTCTAGCTTCATGGTATATGTTTAATGATTTTTAAAAACAGCTATTAAATTGTTATACCCAAATACATAAAGATGGGAATAATGGCGAACGCAATCGGAACTACAACTGCAAACGTTTTTCCTACAAAGCTTATAACAGGATTGTACTTGAGATGGTTTAAGCCAAGTGATTGGAATCCGCTGGTAAAGCCATGCCATAGGTGAAAAGCCAATGCCCCCATGCACACTACGTAAAGTATCACATACCACTCTACTTTAAACCAGTAAGCAACCTGAGTATAAAGGTCGGTTACTTCTTTACCTTCATACACCTGCGTGCTCAGACTTCCGAAGTGAGCCTGACCATAAAAATCTTTTAAGTGAATAACCAGAAAGATGAGGATAAGCGTACCCAATACGCCCATGTTACGGGAAGCCCACACCGAACTTTTGTTTGAGATGGCGTAACCCACCGGGCCACGGGCTTTTCTGTTTTTAACTGTAAGCATAATACCCCATATAGCATGAAGTAAAATGAATGCGAAATTTCCTTTCGATACAAACTGAATGAGCGGATTATGACCCATAAAATCTGCATAAATATTAAATGCTTTTCCGCCATCATCCTTCAACAACTGTAGGTTGCCCGCAAGGTGTACAGCTAAAAAGAGAATAAGAAAAAGACCGGTTAAGGCCATGAGCACTTTTCTTCCAAGCGAACTTGAGAAGAGATCAAGAAACCATTTCATGTGTCAATAATTGTTTTAAGGTCATATGGTATAACCAGATTGCAGAAAGATGGTTTGAGCCGCACCTGCATTCGGTTATTCATAGTTTAGGTTAAACGTACTTTTTGAAACGTATCAAAAATACTTCTCAGCGCCATACCAAACAATTGATTGGTGTATTTTGAAATGTTCTAAATAGAATTAGGATGGTGATATCTAAACCTGCAACTCAAAACAAACTCGACACATATAATATAAGTGCGATGGTGGCCATCATGAATAACAAAAACCATTCTTTGCGAATCGTGTTCAACAAAGCATTCATCAAG
>DPSB01000186.1:0-1045 GCA_003537495.1 Cytophagales bacterium
TGTTTGCGTTGAGTATGGGTACGGGGTTGTTACTGGCCTTGGCTACGGTAAGTTACCATGCCATTAAAGCAGCTTTAATTAATCCGGCTGAGACGTTGAAGTATGAATAAATCCATCTATGAAAGTCAAAATAGGAAGTTTCTATTATTGGAAACTATTTTTATCTTTGCCTCGTTGACATTACACAGGGTTAATGAAATATTTTGCCACTGTATTTTTGGATGAGGCGGACGAGTTTATTGCTTCCCTGAAACCAAAAACTGCTAAGAAGATATTCTATAACATTGATCTGGCAGAACAGACTAATGACCCAAGACTATTTAAAAAGTTAAAGAAAGAAATCTGGGAGTTTAGAACTAAGTACGAAGGATTAGAAGTTCGGCTTTTAGCATTTTGGGACAAGACAAATAATCATGATACTTTGGTGATAGCGACTCACGGATTTATCAAGAAGGTGGATAAAGTTCCGGAAAATGAAATTGATAGAGCGGTGAGAATTCGAGAACAATATTTCAGGACTAAAGCATAAAGCTAATTCATTATGGCAAAAAAAATGAAAGTACGAACACTAGCCGAGATGAAAGATAAATACATCGGTAAGATTGGTAGTAAAGAACGAGACGATTATGAATATGAACTTCGCATGGATGTGCTTGGGAAGATGATAAAGGCCGCACGACAAGAGCGGAACCTGACACAAGAAGAGCTAGGAAAACTGGTAGGCGTACAAAAAGCACAAATCTCAAAACTAGAGAGTAGCGCAAATAGTGCGACAATTGATACTGTGCTTCGGGTTTTCAAAGCTTTGAAGGCGGACATAAACTTTCATGTAAAGATTGAAGACAATTTCGTTAGACTAGCATGATGTGAAACCCGAATGGTTAAAGCTATTCGACATTTACAAAGTCGAATCACCGATACAAAGATTTTAAAGTCTTATATGGTTTTAATATCCACTAATAACATTATCAACCTTTTAACATCTGTGAATCAGTGGCCTATTAAATTATGACCAAACAATATTTCGATAACGAAACTTTTCAGG
>DPSB01000186.1:1243-5836 GCA_003537495.1 Cytophagales bacterium
CCGATAGCTATCGGGAGGAGCGGTTATGTGTAAGCAGAAAAACCTATCTTTCAAATTACTTATGACCAAACAATACTTCGATAACGAAACTTTTCAGGCTCTTGATTTCTCACAACAGTTCCTTCAAAAAGGTGAATACGAAAACTGTACCTTCACAAAATGTCGCTTTGCTGAAGTAGATTTAAACCTGGTAATTTTTAGTGAGTGTATTTTTGATGAGTGCGACTTCAGTATGGCTAAAGTTCGCGGTGCTGCATTTAAAACAGCGCACTTTAAAAACTGTAAAATGTTAGGCTTACGCTTTGATGAATGCCAGACGTTACTGCTCGCCTTCACCTTCGAAAATTGTCAGTTGGATTTTTCTTCTTTCTATAAATTGAAGCTTAAAGGCACAACTTTTAAAAATTGTAAACTGCACGAAGTTGAGTTTCGCGAGGCCGATCTTACCAATGCCCGTTTTTACGAGTGCGATCTGACAAGAGCACTTTTTGAGAACACGATTTTGAATGGTGCTGATTTTAGAAGTGCAGCTAACTTTTCGATTGATCCCGAATTGAACAAAGTAAAGCGTACCCGTTTTTCTGATTCAGGGCTAAGAGGATTACTGCACAAATATGACCTGGTAATTGAGTAACGACCGGTTAGTCAAAAAGTAGTACCTTCGATTATGCTTCGCATAGTTCCACTTTTATTTATCACGGCTTGTATGAATCAGCAACCACAACTTATTTATGCCGATGGCAGTGCCAACCGCTATGAAATTTCGGCTAGCGAACTACGGTATATTCCGGTTAAGCCGGAAGAAAGCTCTACTGGTATGTACAGCGGAGGTGAGCCTGCACGGATAGCCTTAAACGAGGAGCAATACAAGCGATTAAAAAATCTGTTTGAAGCTGCATTGGCAAAAACTGATCAACAAATTCCTGATCGCATTAAAACCAGTGGGCTGGTTGTGGTGGGCGAGAAGCAGGTGATTCTAAAGCCGAACGCCCCAGCTAAACTGGCAATTGAAGCCGAATTGAAGAAAATGTTGGAATCGAAGTAAAACAACCTCTCAAAAGTTGAAAAAAATGCGCTGAATTAGCCTCTGAGCTATTGAAACAAAATTGAGATTATTAGATTTGCATTCTCTTTTTAAAAAGGGCCCATAGCTCAGCTGGTTAGAGCACTTGACTCATAATCAAGGGGTCGCTGGATCGTGCCCAGCTGGGCCCACACAAAGCCACGCAACACGCGTGGCTTTCTTGTTTTAGTTTGGCTTATCTTATATAATGGGATGCACACTTTGAAAGCAGGAATCAAGAATATCATTTTCGACCTCGGTGGCGTAATTCTTAACCTTTCGGTTGAACGTACCCACCAGGCTTTTGCCGATTTAAGTGGATTGACCTTACCCGAAATTAAGTCGCGGGTACATCATGGTCCTTTCTTTCACGACTATGAACGTGGACTGATTACCGACCTTGAATTTAGAAATCACTTGCGTGAAACGTTGCAAGTAAAAGTCTCCGATCAGGAGCTGGATAAAGCGTGGAATGCCATGTTGCTGGATATTCCTCAGGAAAGATTTGCACTGCTGGAACAACTCAAAGAAACCTATCGTGTGTTTCTTCTAAGCAATACCAACGAAATTCACCGCCAATGTTTTAATAGCATTGTGCAGCAAACTTCTGGCAAGCCCAACATCGACCATTATTTTCATCAGGCTTATTTCTCGCACGTACTCAACCTGAGTAAGCCCGATGTGGCGATTTATCAACATGTGTTGCGCGAACAAAACTTATTACCTTCCGAAACTGTTTTTCTGGACGATAATCAGGATAACCTCGCAGGTGCTGCAAAAGCAGGCCTGCATACTTTTTATGTTCAACAACCCAACCAGATTTTTGAATTTTTTGCATGAATCCTAAACTCAAGACAGTCCTCATTCACAGCTCGCTCTTTATTGTAACGTTTATTACTACCACGCTGGCTGGTGCCGAATGGACAAATGGTAAATCGGTATTAAGCGGTGAATATTCGTGGCAGGATTTTTTAGGAGGCCTACCGTATTCGCTTACATTTTTAGGTGTGCTTGCCGTGCACGAGTTTGGTCATTACTTCACGGCCATGTACCACCGCGTGCGATCATCGTTACCGTATTTTATTCCATTGCCACCCATTCCTTTAATGCTGGGAACATTGGGTGCGTTAATTCGCTTGCGCCAGCGCGTTAAAACAAATACGCAAAGTTTCGATATTGGTATTGCCGGACCACTGGCAGGTTTTGTAATAGCTTTTGGTTTGTTGTGGTATGGGTTTACACATTTACCACCACCCGAGTATATTTTTACAATCCATCCGGAGTATGAACAATTTGGTTTGGATTACCCCAATCACGTGTATAACACTGGCTTTTATGAAAAAGGTGGGTTAATTACGGCTACGGGGAAAAATTTGCTTTTTGTATTCTTCGAAAAATTTGTAGCCGATCCGGCACGCGTTCCCAACATGTATGAGTTGGTTCATTATCCGATTTTGTTTGCCGGATTTTTATCGCTGGTGTTTACGGCTATTAACCTTCTTCCCATCGGCCAATTAGATGGTGGTCATGTGTTGTATGGATTGGTGGGTTACAAATGGCATAAACGAATTGCATCGGTAATCTTTATTGCATTTCTGTTTTATGCTGGGTTGGGTTATATCCATCCCAAATCAGGTTGGGATGTATTGTGGTATGAAATTCCACTCTTCATAGGGTTTATGTTTTTGGCGTTGGAAGGATTGCAACTTTCTACTCGTGATCGGTGGATGTATGCTTTACTCATATTTACCATTCAATATGCATTGGTTTCATTCTTCCCCATGATAAAAGGGTATCCGGGTTGGTTGTTGTTTGCGTTTCTGATTGGAAAATTTGTGCGGGTTGCACATCCGCCATCTGAAGTTGAAGAACCTCTTACACCCATGCGTGTTGTGTTGGGAATAATTGCCTTGTTGATTTTTGTACTATGCTTTACACCACAGCCACTCGAATTGATTATCATAGAACCAACGAAAGAGGCCGTAGCTCAATTGAGCATTAATTAGGCGTCAGACGCTTGACCATTGCAGCATACATACGTCAGACGCCTTTAGCTTCAAATGATTAGTTTACCGAACAATAACTTTTTGTGTGAGCATGTGATTGCCTTGCCACGCGCGCAACACATAAATACCGGCAACCGGTGTTACAACCGTAATCCTGGTTTCGTTTTGTAGTGATTCCGTTTCAATAGAAACGGGTTTGCCGGTAAGATCAAGTAATTGAATTTGATTTAGTTCTCCGGCTGCGTAAAATACCCCTGTGTTTGGATTGGGGTAGGCACGGATGGTTTTGGTTTCAGGAACGCCACTAATCACTTCACCATTACCTTTGCCAAATACGGGCCGCATCATCAGGCTCCCAGCCAATTCATCTTCTTCCCAGGTGCCATTCAGGTTTACAAAAATTTTTCCGGGTACAACCGTATTCTTATCTAATCCAATAGCAATCAGTGCGCTGTTTGTTTGCCGCCAACCGATGTGAAAGAAGTCGCGAACGGTTTTGGGTTCGGGTAATTTAAAGCGCCAGAATTTGTTAAACGAATTTCGTTGTATCGGAATGGTGCCCGTGTAAAGCAAATCGCTGGCTGCATCCGATAGGTTTTTATGTATCTGCAGTTGAACACTCTGGCTGGATTCATCGCCAAAGCGGGGAAAATATAAATCAACCGCCACGATTGTATCCGCTTCATCGGTAAGCATATCAAACCGATATGCTACTTGTGCACCGGCCTTGTTTAAACCCGCACCGTATTCGGCTTCGCCATCATCGTAAGCGTAGTAGTTGGAGAGGGCAAAAGTGGTGTATGTTGTATCGTTTGAACGGAATTTTAAGGGGTGGAAGACAGCTGCATCATAATCCCAGAATGGATCGGGCTCAGGCACATCATCACCAGAATCTATTGAGGCTCTAAGCCTAATAAAAATGGAATCTGCATTATTGTTAAATACCACTGGGTCTGGAAGTGTTTGAAGTAACATGTTTGAGGCTTCACCATTAAATACTTGAATAGTTCCTGTATTTGTATCAAGTATTAAATCGTCAACGTATGCTACTTCGCTCTGATAGGATATTAAGTGTAACTGGGAGGAATAAGAAACTGGTTGGCCAGGAGAAGTGGATGCCCCTTGATCAGTCCTTAAATTTGTAACAGTAATTTCAGGATTGGTAAGAGGAAACACCGGATCACTGAAAAAGTGTTTGATTGGAATTGCACGATAATTTTGAAACAATGAAGTAAGTGGTTGCGAAATAGTCCGATCAGGGAACAGCGGGTAAGATGGTGTACTAGTAAAAGGCACACCGTTATTCACATACACATAATCTACATGCCAGGTATCATAAGGCCCGGACAACCGCGCAAAGTTTTGAAACCGGAATTGAAAAGCATCGTGAAAATAATCTGCACCGGTTATTGGAATAGTTACCCGAACAAATTGATCGGCCGCTAGTGTACCGTTGTTTTCTATTGACCATACTTGTGTCCACACTCCCAGATTATTCTTAAAATGTAAACTCAACAAATCTCC
>DPSB01000008.1 GCA_003537495.1 Cytophagales bacterium
TAAGTGATTTTAATCATTTTGTCAGGCAGAATTTTAAATTAAATTGAGGTTTTAAAGCATTACAAAATGAAATTGGTTTTTAAAGTTTTAATTGTATCAATTTGCTTTGCATCCTGTAATTCCAATTCTGATGAGTGGAGGAGTAAAGTTGAATCACCAGAGGCCTTACATCAGTCTATCAAACAAATTACGGATGTAATTGTATACGATATATTTTCACCGCCGGTTGCATCAAGAATTTATTCTTATGTTACCATAGCGGCTTACGAGGCGGCATTGCCAATTAATCCAGAGTTCCGTAGTCTAGCCAGTCAAATTGCTGGACTCTCTGAATTCCCGAAGCCACAAGCAGACAAAGAATATTGTTTTCAGTTAGCTTCAGTTCAAGCTGCCCTTAAGGTTGGTCGAACATTAATCTTTTCGGAAGAGAAGATAGATGTGTTTTATAATGCCCGTATGGAAGAGTATCGTGAGATGGGTATTCCGGATGATGTATTTGACAATTCAATTGAGTTTGGAAATAAGATAGCAGATCATGTTCTTGAATGGTCATCCAAAGATAATTATAAGCAATCTCGGTCATTTCCTAAGTACACAATTCAAACGGACTTGGCAACATGGAAGCCAACGCCACCCGCTTACATGGATGCTATTGAGCCTCATTGGAATAAGATAAGAACCTTAGCTTTGGATTCGGCACAGCAATTTAAACCCATAAAGCCAACTGAGTTTTCTACTGATAAAAAGAGTAAATTCTATCAAGAGGCAATGGAAGTTTATAAGACTGTAAACGAGCTTACACCTGAACAAAAGGAAATAGCTTCTTTTTGGGATTGCAATCCTTTTATGATGAATGTAAAGGGCCACGTTATGTTTGCCACAAAAAAAATCTCACCTGGCGGGCATTGGATCAATATTACTCGTGAGGTGTGCACTAAAGCCCGGAGTAATTTTAACGAAAGCACTGAGGCCTATGTAAAAATTTCTATTGCATTGTTTGATGGGTTTGTTTCTTGTTGGGACGAGAAGTATCGTAGTCTGGTTATCCGTCCAGAAACTTATATTAATCAATACATAGATGAAGATTGGGTTCCGGTTCTGCAAACCCCTCCGTTTCCTGAATATACCAGCGGTCATAGTGTTATTTCTGCTGCATCGGCTGTAACCCTTACCAAACTATATGGCGAGAACTTTGCCTTTACGGATTCTACAGAAGTGGAATTTGGATTACCGGTTAGAAGCTTTTCTTCCTTCTATGCGGCCTCAGACGAAGCTGCTATTAGTAGAATGTATGGTGGTATCCATTATCGACCTGCAATAGAAGTTGGTATTCAGGAAGGAAAAGCGTTAGGCGAATTTGTATTTAATAAAATTCGTACAAGAGTTGAATAAGGTAATGTACTGAAAAATGGTTGGTGGCTTTGGTTGAAAAAATCATTAGACTTAACCCGTCATCCCGAAGAGGAAGCAAGCTCTGCTGGAGAGCAACTTGCCGAGCAATAAGGTTGATGCTTAAACGAAAAAAGAGGGCTGATCATTGAAGTGGTCAGTCCTACTTTTTTTGGTAAGCCTTATGGCTTTAAAAACTCAACCTGCCGTCAGGCAGGTTTTTCGTTGGACAGATATACATACCATTTGATGAAGTTAACTCTATGCTCAAAGGTTAGTCCACGATGAAGGTCAAGATGATTTTTCAGATGGCTGAAGAATCCTTCGATACCATTTGTTGTGTGAGGTATTTTCGGATTGTTTAAGTAATGAAACATATTGGGTAAAGCTCGTTTGATCGTCTGATAAGAACGCCTTAATAGCTTGTGCGTGTACCAATACCTTCCGGTCTGTGGGTTATACGTTTTCTCTTGTAGATAATCTTTGTGACGCTCATGCCAGAGCCTTAGTTGTTGCGTCCAATGAAGACGATCGTTATCGGTTTTAATGTCCAGAAGTTGAAGCACCAGCCGCCTCAATTCCAGACCCGCCAAATGCCTGGGAAAGCGTGTTAGCCATAGTAAACACATCCTTTGGATGTGCACCAGACATCGTTGAGCAAGGGCATCCGGTAGCGATTTTTTAATGGCTTTGAGAATACTTTTGTGACCATCTGTGGTGATGCTTTCGATCTTGACTCCTAGTTTAATAAGATTGTTTAAGTCTTCCTTAATCTCCTCATAATGTTCTCCGTTCGAAAACCGAATTAGTTGAGTATAGCCGTCTTCATGATCCTGATAACAAAGCAAACAGAAGCGTTTAAAGTACGTGGCATCTATACGCAGATGAACTTGTTCCCGCTTGATGATTTTTACGTCAGGAGATTTTTCCAGGTACGCATAAAAGAGCCGCTGCAGTGTATCAATAGACAACTTACTATCCCGACTAAGCGTCTTAAACGTTTGTCGTTCAAGTATCCATTTCTTGAACCAGATGAAGCGGTTCTCTAAACGCTGATTAGGATCGTTGCGTGTAAAAAATATACCGCAACTCTGACATTTAAATCGTTGCTTACTAAGACGGATTCCCCACCTAATTACCGACAAACTACCGCAGGCCCAACACCGTTTTTTTTATGTTTCTCATAAACAAAAAAAGTTTAGTGAAACCACTTTCACCAAACCTCTTGTAACTCCATGATTGTCAGTGCCCACAAGGGTGTTTCACCAACCATTTTTCAGTAATATGCCTCAAAAATGACATATTGGTCAAAAATAGTTGGTGACTTTTTGAATTCTATTTCTTAATCAAGATCATTCCGGTCGTTTATGACTCAAAAAATAAAGTTTTGTATAGAGACGAAGTATCTCTGAATTTATCAATAAATGAAATTTGAAACCCATCCATTTTTATACTTTAATTTTTTTTGAATCCTATGTATTGTGTCAACATAATCCATCGCCCACAAATACTGCTTTTGCTAAATTTGTTAACGTGTGCCTACGTTATATATTCCTGAGTTTTTTCGATGATGCATAAAAAATATACATAATTCGATTACATTTTTTTTATAAACAAAATTTTGCTTTTGAACTTCATTACTAGAATATTCATTCTGGCCGTAAACATCAAAGAGTTTTAGCCCAGCCCAAAAGAATGGTTTCTCGGCTTGCTCTAATGCCCAAACATCAAACTCCTGCTTGGACAACCCATATGGGGTTAACGGTTTCAATAATGCAATCTTCGATTCATCGTCATCGAATCCAAGTTCGCCCTGGCCATAGGTAACGGCAGATGAGGCATAAACCAGTGGAATCTGGTATTGACAACACTTCTTCCAAACAGCTTTGGTGTATTCCGTATTAAGCGAATTCAAAAGCGCTAAATCAATTTCGGTATTATCGTTTCGGGCACCAAAATGAAAAATGAATTCTACGGTTTCATAATTTTTATCCAGCCATGATAAGAATAAATCTCTGTCTACCCGTTCTTTTATTTTTGTGCCAATCAGATTTTTGTTTTTTATCTCATTATTGAATTTGTCAACCGCGATAATGGCGTTAAAATTATCCTGATTCAGGCGTTGAATCAGGTGGCTTCCTATAAAGCCTGCAGCTCCGGTTACAACAATCATAGACTAACTTATTTTGAATGCAATTTATGCAAAACCGCCATCTATAATGGGTTGCTGAACTGTCGTATATTTGCGGCACCTATGGTTTACGTAAGCAGAAAAGAACACTTTAATGCAGCGCATAAGCTTTACAATCCGGCCTGGAGTAAGGAAAGGAATGTGGAGGTTTTCGGTCCGTGCGCAAATGAGAACTGGCATGGCCATAATTTCGATTTGATTGTAACCGTAAAAGGAACTCCTGACGAAGATACAGGGTTTGTAATTGATCTGAAGAAACTAAGCACGTTAATCCGCAAAGAAGTGATTGAAAAATTGGATCACAAAAATCTGAATCTGGATGTGGATTTTATGAAAGACAAACTGGCCAATTGCGAAACACTTGTAATAGAGATATGGAAAATTCTCGCGCCTAAGATTAAAACAATCAGTAAGTACGGTGTGTTGCATTCTATTCGATTGTTTGAAACGCCCCGGAATTACGTGGAGTATTTTGGTGAATAAAAACTAACCACATTGAAATACTACATCATAGCAGGCGAACGGTCAGGCGATTTACACGGTAGCAATCTTGTTAAAAGCTTGAGTAGGTTACAACCGCATGCCTCATTTAGGGGTTTTGGTGGTGATGAAATGCAACGCGCTGGAGTAGAGTTGGTGATGCACTACAATCAACTCGCCTTTATGGGCTTTGAAGCAGTGCTCAATTTTTTTAAGATAGCCAGATACATGGCTGATTGCAAGAAGGACATTCTGCAGTACAAACCCTCGGCTCTGATTTTAATTGATTACGGTGGGTTTAACAGACGAATTGCGAGTTTCGGAAAAGCAAATGGAATACCGGTACATTATTACATTCCCCCTAAAGTGTGGGCGTGGCGACAAAACCGAGCGTGGCAATTAAAAAAGTCGGTCAATCACATGTATGTCATTCTTCCTTTTGAGAAGGATTTTTTTAAGAAGTATAATTTTGATGTGGATTATGTTGGCAACCCTGTGTTGGATGCTATTCGATCATTCAAGCCAGCAGAATTGTTTTTAGAACAGAACAATCTTAAAACGACTCAACCCTTGATTGCTTTGCTACCGGGCAGTCGCACAAGAGAACTTCAAAAAATTGTACCCGTAATGGCTGAAGTAGCGAAAGCTCAACCGGCTTTTCATTTTGCAGTGGCTGCCATTCGTAACTTGCACACTGAGCTTTACAAACCGTTAGCAGGATTAAAGAATGTGTCTTTTATTTATGATGCTACGTATGATTTATTAACGCACGCTTCGGCTGCAATTGTTACTTCTGGAACGGCAACGCTGGAAACAGCTCTGTTTAAAGTGCCGCAGGTGGTGGTTTATAAAGCTGGTTATCTGGAATACTTAATTGCAGCGCAGGTAGTGAAGGTGAAATTTATTTCGTTGGTTAACCTGATTGCTGGCCACGAAGTAGTAAAAGAATTAATTCAAGACAAGGCTTCCGTTCAACATATTGGAGAGGAACTAATAAAATTAGTGGCGCAGGGAAGCTATCGCGAAAACATGCAAAAAACTTACGATCAGTTATACACAACGCTTGATATTGGATCGGCCTCTGATAATACGGCACAATTGATTGTGAAGTATCAGAACGCGGACTAATACCCGATCAGGCTACCTTCAACTTGCTGTAATGCGACTTATTAAACTTCTCTTCCGCGTAAGCGCGATTGATTACTAACCGCTCGGTTGTTTTATCAGAAGGTAATTCAAACATCGCATCGTTTACAATGGCTTCGCAGATGGAACGCAAACCGCGGGCACCTAATTTGTAGTCCATGGCTTTCTCTACAATAAAATCAAGCGCTCCGTCTTTAAATTCAAGTTCGATGTTCTCCATCTCGAATAACTTCTTGTATTGTTTTACAAGTGCATTTTTAGGTTCGGTAAGAATTTTACGCAGTGCAGTATGATCCAACGGATTTAGGAATGAAACTACTGGCAGACGACCAATTAATTCAGGAATAAGTCCAAAAGACTTAAGATCCTGAGCAGATACAAACTGAAGCAGGTTATTCAAATCCACATCAGCCGGATTAACACTTTCTGAAGTAGCAGCAAAACCCAGAGGCCGGGTGTTTAATCGTCTTCCAATCAAACGCGAAATTCCTTCGAAAGCTCCACCACAAATGAACAGAATGTTTTCAGTGTTTACTGTAATCATTTTCTGATCGGGATGTTTGCGTCCACCCTGAGGTGGTACATTCACGGAAGTACCCTCTAATAATTTCAATAAGGCTTGTTGCACACCTTCACCACTTACATCGCGGGTAATAGAAGGATTGTCTGATTTGCGAGCGATTTTATCAATCTCATCAATATACACAATGCCGCGTTCGGCAGCTTCGGTGTTGTAATCGGCAGCCTGCAGTAAGCGTGTTAAAATACTCTCCACATCTTCACCTACATAACCGGCTTCTGTAAGCACGGTAGCATCAGCAATACAAAAAGGTACTTGCAAAATTTTAGCGAGGGTGCGCGCCAGGTAAGTTTTACCGGTACCAGTTTCGCCCACCATAATGATATTTGATTTTTCAATCGTAATGTCATTTTCGATTTTACGTTGCATCAAGCGCTTGTAATGATTGTAAACTGCAACCGCCATAACCCGCTTGGCTTCATCTTGTCCGATTACATATTCATCTAAAAACTTCTTGATTTCGCGGGGTTTTATCAGTTTAAAGTTTGGCAATGCACCTGCTTCAACTTTATTCTTTTTTTCTTCCTGCAAAATCTGGCTGGCCTGTGTTACACACTTGTCGCAAATGTGTGCATGAATGCCTGAGATCATCAGGTCAACATCTTTTTTGTTTCTTCCGCAGAATGAGCAGGTAACCTCGGCCATAAAATCAATCAGTTTATTATCTTGGAAAGCAAGATTCAAAGATAGCTATAAAAAATGACTGCGCCTGATTTTGATGTGGCTGTGATAGGGGCTGGCCCGGCCGGAAGTACAGCCGCTTTGGCTATGCTTAATTCGGGTTTAAAGGTTGCCCTGATTGATATGGCCACTTTTCCGCGCGATAAAACCTGTGGCGATGCCGTAGCCGCTTATGTGCCTAAAGTTTTGGCAACCATTTCGCCTGAGTTTAAGGCAGAATTTGAAGCCCTTTCGCAAAAGCAAGCGGTACACACTTGCCGCGTTTTTGCACCAAATGGCCGCCCCATAGACTTTCAATTCAGCGAAAGCGGAAACATTGTAAAACGGGTTGATCTCGATAATTTTTTGTGTGAATTGGCTACGCGCCAAAAGCATGTTACACCCTTGTTGGGCTGTCGGGTAAATTCTCTTGCGTTTAAATCCGATCAAAATCTTTGGGATATTCAAACCTCTTCGGGTGCGATTAAAGCAAAGCTGATTATTGGCTGCGATGGTGCAAACTCAGTGGTTACCAAACAGGTTTCGGATGGAAGGTTACTTCAGGAACATCATTCGGCTGCCGTGCGGGCTTATTTCACTGGAGTGGAAGGGGTGAATCCGGAAAGTTTTGAATTGCATTTTATTCCGGAGTTTCCATTGGGCTACTTCTGGATTTTTCCGGAATCGGATGGAAGTTTTAATGTAGGCCTTGGAGCACTATCCAAATTTATTTCAGGTAAGCATCTTAACCTGCGCGACTTATTGCAACACATTGTTTCCAAGCACGATTCTATCAGTAAACGATTTGTAAATGCAATTCAGGTAAGTGATGTAAAAGGTTTTGGTCTTCCGCTTGGCTCGCGCAAAATTCCGATTTCAGGAAAAGGTTGGATGCTTTGTGGCGATGCCGCTCATCTGATTGATCCGCTTACCGGAGAAGGAATAGGGCAAGCTATGGCCTCCGGTAGGTTTGCCGGTTGGATGGCCGTGGATTGTTATAAGAATAATAACTTTTCCGCTGAGTTTATGAAAAGTTATGATCGGCAGGTGTATAAAAAATTCTGGGCTTCGCATCGTAAATCTTACCTGATGCAAAAGTATCTGGTTCCCAGATTCACACTTTTTAATAAAGTGTTTGAGTTGGCCCACCGATCGCCAGCGTTTCACCGATGGCTTCAGCAGGCCGTACTCTAATAACAGAAATTATTTTTTGCGTTCCAGTACTTCATCAATCAAGCCATAGGCTTTTGCTTCAGCAGCACGCATCCAGTAGTCGCGATCGGAATCTTTGTCTATTTTTTCGTACGTCTGGCCGCTGTGTTTTGCCAGTATGTTGTACAAATCCTGACGCAACTCCAGTGTTTGCTTCATAGAGATTTCCATATCTCTTGAAGTTCCTTGCATGCCTGCCGATGGTTGGTGAATCATTACGCGTGAATGTGGCAAAGCCGAACGTTTTTTGGAAGCTCCGGCTGCTAACAACACGGCACCCATCGAAGCTGCCATACCGGTACAGATAGTGGCCACATCGGGATTAACGTATTGCATGGTATCGTAAATTCCTAAACCGGCATATACCGAACCACCCGGACTGTTGATATACATGCT
>DPSB01000011.1 GCA_003537495.1 Cytophagales bacterium
TAGACCTTTCAGGTCTTGTTACCGCGACCAGAAAGGTCTAGTCTATTCCAGATTTGTAATATCTTATTTTCTCATTTACCCCTAAACTTGCTTTCTTTGCAGTCCCGAATCAGTGCCATGCAAGACTTAAAAATCACCATTATCCAATCCGATCTTCATTGGGAAGATATTGGCGCCAACTTGGCCATGTTCGAGGAGAAAATCTGGCAGATTGGTGAATCGACAGATGTGATTGTTTTGCCGGAAATGTTTACAACCGGGTTTACCATGAAAGCCCCTAAACTGGCAGAGCACATGAACATGCGCACCACCAAATGGATGCGCCAGATGGCCGACCAGACCGGGGCTTTGATATTGGGAAGTTTTATTGCCAACGTACACGATCGGTTTTATAATCGATTGTTATGGATGGAGCCCGGGGGCACTTTTAAAACCTACGACAAACGCCACTTGTTTCGCATGGCCGAAGAAAACCAGGTGTTTGCGCAAGGCGAAAGTTTATTGATAGGTCATTGGAAAGGTTGGAGAATCTGCCCGTTGATTTGTTACGATTTGCGCTTTCCGGTATGGAGCCGCAACCGTTGGAATGCCTCGTTAAGAAAACCCTCGTACGATTTATTGGTGTATGTGGCCAACTGGCCTAAAGTACGATCTAACGCTTGGGAAACTTTATTAAAAGCGCGCGCCATCGAGAATCTTAGTTATACAGTGGGCGTGAATCGTGTAGGCTTGGATGGAAACGGTGTAGAATATAACGGACTCTCAACTTTTATAGGACCTAAAGGCGATACCTTCTTTTCGGTAGAAGATGAAGAGACGATTAAAACCATGTCGCTAAATGCGCATGCGTTGCAAGCTTACCGCGATAAGTTTCCTGCTTTTATGGATGCTGATGACTTTAGCATAGAAGTGGAAGCAATGGAAGAACGCGATTATCTCTCGGGCTTAAGTTGAGCAAATGATCGGATGACCGGTTTTATCTTTTCCGGATCAATTTCTTTTATAAATTTTTCATTCAAGGTGGAGAGCAAACGCTCAAGGATGAGGTGATTGCCGGCCAAAACAACTTTATAGATATTTTCCTCTTTGCGAAGTAAATGCTGAATCAGTTTGAGGGTTACACCCAAAGGTTCTTCTGGCTGCGCATTAATTAATACAAACACGGCCTCAACCTGATCGCACAAGCGAATAACCAGATCAGCAATCGAACCATCCGATTGATTATCCAACTCAGCACCAATCAGATCATCCGAAAGACTGGAAGCATAATTTAGCATTGGTTTTTGGTAGCGGGCTTCCCGCCATTGTATGAGTTCTATTTGTAGAAAGAGTTTCATTACCATTAAATGAAACCGCAAAGTTCGCGAAGATTCGCAGAGTTGAGGGCTCTTCGATCAAATAATCTCCGCGCTCCTTGGCGAACGCTGCGGTTAAACTGAGCACTGCGTTGCGTGATAGATCGATTATCTGCATTTTTGCACCTCATTTTCAACTCATGGCCACTGTAAAAATTACTCGTGCACTCGTTTCAGTTTATTATAAAGATAACCTCGAACCCATCATCCACTTTTTAGGTAAACAAGGCGTAGAGTTTGTCTCTACCGGAGGCACACAGGAATTCATTGAGAAGCTCGGCTATCCGGTGGTTCCCGTTGAAAAACTCACCAACTATCCATCCATTTTTGGTGGTCGTGTAAAAACGTTGCACCCAGCAATATTTGGTGGCATTTTGTACAGACGCGAAAATGCTGGTGATCTCGCTCAAGCAAAAGAATACGGCATTGGTCCTATTGATCTGGTGATTGTAGATCTTTATCCATTCGAAGAAACCGTAGCCAAAGGCGGCAGCGAAGAAGACATTGTGGAGAAGATAGATATAGGTGGAATTTCGCTGATTCGTGGTGCAGCCAAAAACTTCAACGATGTATTAATTGTTTCGGCCCGTACACAATACAATGAATTGTTAGCGCTTCTTCAATCTAAAAATGGAAGCACCGATTTGGAAGACCGCAAACATTTTGCAGCCAAAGCATTCGATGTTACATCACATTACGACTCGGCCATTTTCGGTTATTTCAACCAGCAGCAAAATATTCCAAGCCTTAAAGCCAGCATTCAACAAGGCAAGGTGTTGCGCTATGGCGAAAACCCACATCAGCAAGGTGTATTCTATGGCAAGCTTGATGAGTTGTTCGATCAACTAAACGGCAAAGAACTTTCATACAACAACCTGGTAGATGTAGATGCGGCCGTTAATCTGGTAAAAGAATTTGATGGCGAAACAGCATTCGTGATCATTAAACATACCAACGCATGCGGTGTGGCTACCGGTGCCAATGTTAAAGACGCATACCTAAAAGCCTTTCAGGCTGATACTATTTCTGCATTTGGCGGTGTGTTGGCATCCAACAAAAAGATAGATCTGGCTGCAGCCGAAGAATTAAATAAGTTATTCTTCGAAATTTTAATCGCTCCTGATTTTGAATCGCCCGCACTCGATTTACTAAAGACAAAAAAGAACCGCATTATCCTTAAACAGAAACAAGCGCTTACCGCTACACGCCAGTTCAAGAGTTTACTCAATGGCGTAATTGAACAAGACCACGATTTGAAAACCGACTCGAAAGAAGACTTAAAACCGGTAACCAAACGCATAGCAACTGCCACTGAAGTAGAGGCACTTTTATTTGCCAGCAAAATTTGTAAACACACGAAATCCAACACCATCATTCTGGCAGTTAATGGTCAGTTGTTGGCCAGTGGAGTAGGCCAAACCAGTCGCGTAGATGCCCTGAAGCAAGCAATTGAAAAAGCAAAGGCTTTTGGCTTTAGCCTGAAAGGAGCGGTAATGGCTTCTGATGCGTTCTTTCCGTTTCCGGATTGCGTAGAGATTGCCCATGAACAAGGTATTGAAGCCGTGATTCAACCCGGAGGGTCCATCAAAGATCAGGACTCAATCGACTTCTGCGATAAGCACAACATGGCTATGGTGTTTACAGGCATCAGACACTTTAAGCATTAGGATTGATTTAATATATTTGGTTTATGAAGACGGTGGTTAAGATAAAAAAAGGCGAATCGAAGCGGTCTATGGAAAGCAAACTCCGAAAGCTTAGCCAAAAAAAGCAGGGATTTCCGGCTCATCTTTTTACTGGTAAAGTAAAATTTGAAGGTAATCCGGTAGAAATCCAACGAAGCCTTAGAGATGAGTGGTAATAAAATTCTGATAGATACGAATATCATTATTTACCATCTGAATGGAGACAAGACTTTAGAAGCCCTTCTGGAAAACAAACAAATTTACATCTCATTCATATCTGAAATTGAACTGCTAAGTCAGAAAGTAAGCCAGCAATCGGAGTATCTGATTGAAAAGTTCTTGTCTTACGTATCCGTTGTCCATAGTAATGAAAAAATCAGTTTTGAAGCAGGACGGCTCAGGCGAACTAAAACCCTGAAAACACCAGATGCGATTATTGCTGCCACAGCAAAGACACTTGGATTACCATTGCTCACTGCCGACAAAGTGTTTATTGGCTTACCTGCCTTAGACGTGATCGAGTACTTACCAAACCCCTTGTAAGTTTTTCAGTCGAATACTCTTAAAATTCACAGGATTATTTCTGTAATTTCGGCCTTCATAACTTTTTAACCTTCGGACCGAATGGGATTTTTCGATTTCTTCACCCAGGATATTGCTATTGACCTGGGAACAGCCAACACTTTGATCATTCACAAAGACAAAGTAGTGGTAGACGAGCCGTCTATCATTGCCCTTGATCGCGCAAGTGGCAAAGTTTTGGCCATCGGTCGCGAGGCCATGCAAATGCACGAAAAAACGCACGACAATATTAAAACTATACGGCCCTTAAAAGAGGGAGTTATTGCCGATTTTCACGCTGCCGAAATGATGATTCGCGGCATGATTAAACTGATTGACACTGGCCGCAGGTTGTTTCCACCATCATTGCGCATGGTGATCTGCATTCCTTCGGCCATTACCGAAGTAGAGAAACGTGCTGTGCGCGATTCGGCTGAGCACGCCAATGCCAAAGAAGTGTATATGATTCACGAGCCGATTGCAGCCGCCATTGGTATCGGTATTGATATTGAACAACCCGTGGGCAACATGATTGTAGATATTGGTGGAGGTACTACCGATATTGCAGTAATTGCCCTTTCGGGGATTGTGTGCGATCAATCCATCCGCATTGCAGGCGATACATTCAACCGCGATATTTTGGATTACATGCGCAGGCAACATAACTTGTTGATAGGAGAACGTTCTGCCGAACGTGTTAAAATAGAAGTAGGCTCTGCTCTTACTGAGTTGGATGACGGACCTGAAGATTATGAAATCCGCGGACGCGATTTGATGACGGGCATCCCTAAAACTATTAAGATTTCATACTCGGAAGTAGCGTTTGCGTTAGATAAGTCAATCTCCAAATTAGAAGAAGCCGTACTGAAAGCATTGGAATTATCCCCACCTGAACTATCGGCCGATATTTATGAGCAAGGTATTTACCTGACTGGTGGTGGAGCGATGTTGCGTGGATTAGACAAACGTTTGTCGCTAAAAACCAAACTGCCGATTCATGTAGCCGATGATCCGTTGCGTGCGGTAGTAAGAGGCACAGGTGCCGCACTCAAAAATCTTGATCACTACCGCAAAGTATTGATGACCTGACAGAATGGAACGGCTCATAAATTTTATTTACGAGTACCGGGCTTTTTTCACTTTTCTGTTTCTGGAGTTGTTGTGCGCGTGGTTGGTGATTGAAAACAACCAATATCAAAGCACCCGGTATTTTAACTCTTCCAATCAGGTAGCTGCGCAGGTGTTGGGTTTTTCGCAAGGTGTGCGCGAATACTTTTCGTTACGCACCATCAACGAAGATCTGGCCCGTGAAAATGCTGAGCTAAGAAGAGACCTTGAGCGAACCCGACAGCAGTTAAACACTCCGGCCGATACGGCCCGTATTAACCAATTCGATTTTGTAAGTGCCAAGGTAATGGCCAACTCAACCAATTTGTATAAAAATTTTATCACCATAGATAAAGGCAGTGTAGATGGCTTGGCGCCCGGCATGGCTGTAATTGGCGATGCAGGTGCCGTAGGTAAAGTAAAGTCTGTATCCGAACGTTATGCCGTATTGATTTCGTTGCTGAATGTAGATCAGCAAATCTCCGGACAAATTAAACGCACCAATCATTTTGGTACCGTGCGTTGGGATGGAGCCAACATGCGTTACACTACTTTGCAGTTTATTCCTCGCCACGCCTTGCCCGTTGTGGGCGATACAATTGTTACCTCTGGTTATAGTGCTGTTTTTCCCCATGGAATTATGGTGGGAATAATTCGAGAGGCTAACCTAAAACCAGAAGCACCTTTTTGGGATATTCGTTTAGAACTTGCTCAGGATTTTGGTCGGCTTGCATTTGTGGAGGTAATCAAAAGCAAATTAAAAAGTGAAAAGGATTCTTTGGAAACAATAACTATTGGTGAACCGAAATGAGTCGCTCGGGTATTATACAGTTTGTCTTATTCTTTGTGTACTTGTTAGTGCAGGTATTAGTACTGCGTAACCTGGTATTGTTTAACACTGCTTTTTGTTTTTTATACATCGCGTTTATCTTACTCTTACCCATCGAAACCAACACCCTCGTACTGATGCTTGCAGGTTTTTTGTTGGGCTTTTCAGTTGATGTTTTTTATGATAGCATGGGCTTGCATGCATTGGCAACGGTGTTGATAGCATACTTACGCAACTACTGGCTTAGTACCATAACACCGCAGGGTGGATATGAAAGTGGTGCGGCTGCTACTCTGGCCGCTAATGGCTTGCAATGGTTTTTGGTGTATTCTTTGCCAATGGTGTTTTTACATCACCTGGTATTGTTTTTTGTGGAGGCTGCTGGCTTTACCATGTTTTGGTACACCATGCTTAAGATTGTGGCCAGTCTGCTGTTCACCATGTCTGTTATTGCACTGCTTCAATTTTTAACGCCTCAACGCAGACGGATATGAACGAGGGCAGGCGTGAAATAGTGCAGTTGGTATTTGCCCTGGTGGGGATAGTTTTTCTAGTAAAGCTTTTTTTTGTTCAGGTTCTGGATAACAAATATGCCGAGCTTGCCGATGGCAATGCAATTTTACGAGAAGTTGAATATCCGTTTCGCGGATTAATCTACGATCGCAACAACAAACTAATTGTTTACAATACACCCGAGTACGATTTGAATGTGGTGATGAAGGATGTAAAGAATTTTGACTCGTTAAGATTCTGTGCGGTTTTTAAGTTAACCCAGGAAGAGTTGCGTGCAAAATTCAAAGAGGTAAAAGGTCGTAAAAAACAATATTCTCCTTTTAAGCCGATGTTGTTTTTGAATCAACTTTCGCATGTTGATTTTGCCCGTGTTCAAGACCACCTCGATGAGTTTCCGGGTTTCTACATTCAGGCCCGCACCACGCGCGCGTATCAATCGCCATCATTGGCCAATGCATTAGGATATGTAAGTGAGATTAGTAAGGATAATCTCGCCCGCGATCAATCCGGTATTTACAAACAAGGTGATTACGTGGGTCAAAGCGGTATTGAAGCTTTCTACGAAGAGCAACTTCGCGGCAAGCGTGGGGTTCGCTTTAAGCTGAGAAATGTAAAAGGTATAGAGAAAGGTACGTTTAAGAATGGCGAATACGATACCTTATCAATACCCGGAGCAAATCTGTACACCGGTATTGATGTTGACCTGCAGCAATACGGTGAATTTTTAATGCAAGGCAAAGCCGGTTCGATAGTGGCTATTGAACCATCAAGCGGTGAAATTTTGTCACTTGTATCCGGCCCATCATACGACCCTTCTTTGCTTACCGGAAGAAATTATAGTTCTAATTTCAAGTTGATCAGCAACGATACCCTTAAGCCATTGTTTAACCGACCATTAATGGCGCAATATCGACCGGGTTCTATTTTTAAAATCGCGCAAGCGATGACGGCCCTGCAGGAAAAAGTAATTACACCCGACACCCGCATTCGATGCGATCGGTCAATCATAAATTGCCATGGTGCGCATTCAAACGAAGATTTACGCGGAGCAATAGCCAATTCATGTAATCCGTATTTTCATAATGTGCTCAGACGAATGCTTAACAAGGGAGTTGTGAATGACCCATTTGAAGATACCCGCGTAGGTCTTGCCGAATGGAATAAGCACATCTTGAGTTTTGGTTTTGG
>DPSB01000485.1 GCA_003537495.1 Cytophagales bacterium
AAATCGGGCTTAAGCCCGATTTTTATTTAATGCCTTTCCGGTTTTTCTTACCGGATGTCTGGTCTTCTTTCCGGTTTAACTCCCAATTAACCAATGCCTGATTAAAGTTCTTGAGATAGGAACCTACCAGTTTTGTACCTGCATTAGGGTGTATAAAGGCTACGTTAATCATATCTTAATCTTTTTATAAACGGTTAGACGTAAAAAAAATCGTTTTAGTTTATATAGATCAAAAAAAATGTTCTGGCTTTCGCCCAAAACGTTTGCAATAACGACAGACTTCATTGAAAAAGAGTTAAAGAACCTATTCGCGTTTTTAAAATTCCTGAAAAGTGATTTCCGTATCTGCTCGGGTCCTTAACTCTCTACACCCCTGGAATATATCGGTACTAATTCCTGTTAGGGTCAATTTTTACCCTATTGCTAACGAGTGCGGTAATATTTTTTTCAAAATAAGATAACATACGACCCTAGATTTATTGAAATGCTATATTTTTGGCTCCCATCTACCTTAAAACAACCACACTATGGCGAAATTACGATTTGAGGCCCTCAAAAAACTAAACGAACGCACTAAGGTACATGTAGAAGCAACCACACCCCACATTTCGCAATTCTTTGGCGAAAATGTTTTTGGTATGGAGCAGATGCGTGCTACCCTGGCTCCGGCAGTTTTCAAAAAAGTTAGTAACGCAATTAAGAATCACGAAAAGATTGACGAAGCCACGGCCGATGCTGTTGCCTCTGCTGCCAAATCGTGGGCAATTGCCAAAGGTGCAACGCACTTTACTCATTGGTTCCAACCTATGACGGGCGGAACTGCTGAAAAACACGATTCATTTTTCGATGCCCTTTCGGGGATTGAAAAGTTTAAAGGAAGTGAACTGGTACAGCAAGAGCCCGATGCCTCATCATTCCCAAGTGGTGGTATTCGCAGCACGTTTGAAGCGCGCGGGTACACTGCGTGGGATCCAACCTCGCCCATGTTCTTATATGGTAAGACATTGAGTATCCCAACCATCTTTGTTTCATATACTGGCGAAACGCTTGATACAAAATCTCCCTTATTAAAAGCCCTTAAAGCGGTTGACCTGGCAGCTACTCAGGTTTGCCAACTGTTTGATAAGGACATCAATCACGTAGTGGCATCGCTTGGATCAGAGCAGGAATATTTTGCTGTAGATAAGGCATTGGCCGATGCACGGCCTGACCTTATCATGGCTGGCCGCACTGTGTTTGGTCATGCTCCGGCACGTGGTCAGCAATTAGAAGATCATTATTTCGGTACTATACCAGGCCGTGTGTATGATTTTATGCGTGAGTTTGAAATTGAAGCGTGGAAATTAGGCATACCGGTACGCACCCGTCACAATGAGGTAGCGCCCAGTCAGTTTGAAGTTGCACCTTTGTTTGAAGAAGTTAATGTGGCGAATGATCACAACCAATTATTGATGGATGTGATGAGCCGTGTGGGCGAAAAGCATGGCTTAAAAATCTTATTCCATGAAAAACCATTTGCCGGTGTAAACGGAAGTGGAAAGCATAACAACTGGTCGTTGATTACCGACACCGGTGTTAATTTGTATGCACCATCAAGTTCAGCCCGCGACAACTTACTCTTCTTAACATTCTTTGTTACCACTATTAAGGCCGTGCATGAACATGCCGACTTGCTTCGCGCCAGTATTGCTACAGCCGGTAACGATTTCCGCTTGGGCGCTAACGAAGCACCTCCAGCTATCATGTCTGTATTTATCGGTTCGCAGATGACGGCCGTATTAGACGAGTTAGAGAAAAATGGAAACGTAAAGATTGAGAAAGGCGATAACATGTATATGAAATTGGGTATCGATCAGATTCCTGAAATCATTTTGGATGCCACTGATCGTAACCGTACTTCGCCATTTGCCTTTACAGGAAATAAATTTGAATTCCGGGCTGTGGGTGGATCAGACAACTGCGCTACGCCAATGGCTGCACTTAACCTGATTGTAGCCGAGCAACTTACGCAGTTCTTCGAAACGGTTTCAAAAGAAATTGAGAAAGGTGAAGAGAAACGTTTGGCAATTGTAAATGTGTTACGCAAATACATCAAAGAATCAAAAGCTATTCGTTTTGAAGGTGATGGTTATTCTGATGAATGGGTGAAGGAAGCAGAGAAACGTGGCCTGAACAACATTAAGAATATGCCACGGGCTATTGAAGCTTATGTTTCCAAAAAATCGTTAGCATTGTTTGAGAAGCACGGTGTAATGAGCCACAAGGAAGTGGAGGCACGTAATGAGATTAAGCTTGAAAGCTACATCAAGAAAGTACAGATTGAGGCACGTGTAGTGGGCGATTTAGCTATGAACCACATTATTCCAACAGCAATTGCGTATCAGAACAAGTTGATAACAAATGCCAATGGTTTAAAAGGTTTAGGTGTTGATAACACTGCGGTGGTGCAAACCATCAAAGAAATTTCTGGCCACATCGAAACGATAAAAGGAAACGTGCGTGAAATGGTGGAAGAACGCAAGCGCCTGAATAAGTTAACCGATACTCACAAACGCGCTTTTGGCTACTGCGATGATATTAAAGAAAAATACTTCGATAAAATTCGCGATGCTGTAGACAAGTTAGAGTTGCTGGTGGACGATGAAGATTGGCCATTGGTAAAATACAGAGAGTTATTGTTTTTGAGATAGTGTGTTAAGTTGAAACTAAAGCCACGCAAAAATGCGTGGCTTTTTTATGGCATAATCATTTTTAGAATAGCCTTCCGTATCAACTCCGGATTACTCCATGGAACAAAGTGATCCATGCTTTCCACAAACACAATTTCAACTGTTGTGTTGGTCATCATGCGCTTTGCGAAATCGGCATTACCTGGATGAACCAGTGAATCTTTTCCACCCTGTATTACAATCACAGGTGTTCTGATATCTTTCCAGCGCGGTAGCAATGCTTCCAGTTGGGGTTTCAGTTTATAAATCTCATCGTTCGAAGCGCGTAGCGATCTAGGCATTATCCACTTGAGAAAAGGTGTAGCCAATGGAGCCCGAAACCATTCGTTTGGTTCGAGTTCGGGTGCAATAGAGGGCGCCACCATAATTAAACCATCAATCAACTCTGGGTAGTCCAACGCCATTTGTGCTATTAGAGGGCCACCAAGCGAATGTCCGACTAAATAAATGGGCTGATTATTTTTATGCACCTGTAAAATTGGTTTTA
>DPSB01000266.1 GCA_003537495.1 Cytophagales bacterium
GATGGAAACAGTAGAGCAGGAATTTAATCCTGATCTTCATGAAGCAATAACAGAGATACCTGCTGCTACAGAAGCTATGAAAGGGAAAGTAGTGGATGAAGTAGTGAAAGGATATTACCTGAAGGATAAGATCATCCGTCACGCAAAAGTGNTNGNANGGAAATAAATTAACTCACTATGAAAATTACATAATGGCTCTGCTGAGTCATTGAGCTGTTTTCAAATTTTCAAACCAGTATGTCAAAAAGAGATTTTTACGAAATATTAGGAGTTGGTAAAACAGCATCCCCGGATGAAATTAAAAAAGCATACCGCAAAGTAGCTATGCAATACCATCCGGATAGAAATCCGGGAGATAAAGCAGCGGAAGAAAAATTTAAAGAAGCAGCCGAAGCTTATGAAGTGTTAAGCGATACTGAAAAGCGTTCGCAATACGATCGTTTTGGGCATCAGCGGCCGGGTACGGGTGGCTTCCGTGGGCAAGACATGAACATGGATGATATCTTCAGTCAGTTCGGAGATATTTTTGGTGGTGGCAGTCCATTCGATAGCTTCTTTGGCGGTGGTGGTGGAGGGCGCACCCGTCAGCGCAAAGGCTCTAACCTGCGTATTAAACTCAAACTTTCGTTGGAAGAAATTGCCAATGGTGTTGAGAAAAAAATAAAGGTAAATCGCCTGGTGCGTGCCGAAGGTGTAACGTTTAAAAACTGTACTACCTGTGGTGGCTCAGGCCAGGTGCGCAAAGTGGTTAACACTATGCTGGGCCAAATGGTATCAACCAATGCCTGCCCGGCTTGTAACGGTGCCGGCCAACTGATCGATAAACGTCCTCCCGGAGTGGATAGCTCGGGTTTGGTTTCAAAAGAAGATATACTCTCGGTAAAAATTCCTGCCGGTGTTAGCGAAGGCATGCAGTTGTCAATGTCGGGCAAAGGAAACGAAGCCCCCGGTGGTGGTATTCCTGGCGACTTGTTAATTCTGATTGAAGAATCAGAAGACAAAGAGTTGAAGCGCAATGGCAATGATCTGATTTACGATTTGCACATCAGCTTTATAGATGCTGCGTTGGGCACTTCCGTAGATGTTCCCTCTATTGGCGGAAAAGCACGCATAAAAATAGAGCCGGGTACCCAAAGCGGAAAAATTTTACGCTTGCGCGGAAAAGGTTTGAAAGATATTAATGGGTATAGTTCGGGCGATCAACTGATCTATATTAATGTGTGGACTCCCAAAAAACTTACCTCCGAAGAGAAAGCCAAACTGGAAGCACTGCGCAGTTCGCCCAATTTTCAGCCGCACCCCGATAGTACCGATAAAGGTTTCTTAGACCGTATGAAAGAGTATTTCGGGTAATACCGAAATTTTCTTCCTGATTTTATAACCCTTTAACCAGTAACCCGTATAAGACCTATTACGGGTTATTTTTTTGGTGTTTCTGCAAAGAAAACCAACATCTTACCCCGATCTGGAAGTAAACATTAACCTGAACAAACACGTATTTAGATACATGTGGCGATTAATTGCATTGGCATTTGTAGGCAGTAGTGTGGCCGTTAGCGCTCAGATCAAAAAGCAATTTTCGGTTGAAAATTCGAATCAATGTGCCCAGGTATCTTTGAAAATACGCGCCAAAACCGGCAACTGCTTTATCCGCCCCAGCCAGAATCAAGACCTGCTTAATATTTACAGTAACCAAAACCTGGAAGAGTACACACACTCTTTTAGCAACGAAATGCAAGGCAACACCTGCGCTGTTAAACTTTCGTTGCAACAAGATAGCCAGCGCGGAGTGGGTCAGAAAATCTCTTACAAAATGTTTGGCAGCGAGGAAGCACCCTCCGACAAATTCTGGAAAGTATATCTTACTGAAACCACTCCTTATTCACTCGATCTGGATTACGGATTGGGCAATGCCAACATCGATCTCTCCGGTTTATCGGTTAAAAAACTTCGCATCAACACGGCCAGTGCCGATGTAAGCATAAACTACAGCACCGGGGTTGAAAATAAAGTAGATATGGATACCTTCTTTGTGAAGGTAGATATGGGTTCGCTTAATGCACGCCAACTTAACCTTGCGCGCTCAAAAGTAGTAATGGCCGATGTGGGCTTTGGTAATATGTTTCTGGATTTTAGCACCAAACCTACAATCAACAACCATGTAATAGGTAGTGTAGGTGCTGGTAATCTTGTTATACAGTTGCCCGATGCTGAAGTGCCGGTAATTGTAACCATTAACGAATCATGGTTGTGCAGCATCAGCCTGTCCAATAGTCTTAAAAAAATTGCACCTAATAAATACGCCAACGCTGCCTATACGAAAGACAGCAAAGATGCCCTCGTGTTCGATCTGGATGTGAGCATGGGTAAAATCGTGTTTCGCGAAAAGGTTAACTAATCAGATTTATTTTCAACAAACTGAATAACCAACTGGTTTTTTACTGGTTCGGTGTAATTCTATCTTTACTTTTGTTACTAACGTTTTGTTTAGAGCAAAGGCGTAAGACGGCTTTAAAGTTATCGCAAACAGCCGTCAAGACGCCTTAGTCTGAATACTAACAATGAATTAAAACCCATTTTTCGTGAATGCACTCGAAGCCCGGAATGTTACCAAGCAATACGCCACACACAAGGCACTTGACTCGGTAAGTATAACCATTCCAGAAAAAACAATTTATGGTTGATTAGGCCCCAACGGAGCCGGTAAAACCACCCTCATTCGTATTATTAACCAGATCATCAATTCCGAAGCCGGCAGCATCGAAATTTTTGGTGAACCCCTGCAAGAGAAACATGTGGGTATAATCGGCTACCTGCCGGAAGAGCGCTGACTCTACAAGAAAATGAAAGTGGGCGATCAGCTCATGTATCTGGCGCAGTTGAAAGGCCTGAGCCGCAAAGATGCCTTGGCGCGAATTAAAGTGTGGCTCGAAAAATTTGAAATCAAAGATTGGTGGAATAAGAAAGTAGAAGACCTCTCGAAAGGGATGGCCCAGAAGGTGCAATTCATCAGCACAGTTATGCACGAGCCGCGCCTGATTATTCTCGATGAACCCTTTTCAGGTTTCGATCCGGTAAACGCGCAACTGATAACTGAAAAAATTCTGGAGCTAAAAGAAAACGGCAGTACCATTATTTTCTCTACGCACCGTATGGAAACAGTGGAGTCGCTGTGTGATCATATTGCACTTATCAATAAATCGAAAAAGATTCTGGAAGGCCCTAAGAAGCAAGTGAAAGCGCAATACAAAACCAACACGTTTGTGGTGGAACATAAAGGTGCTTTTACATTACCCAATCATCGCTACGAACTGGTTCGGCAAAACGTGGTTGAAGACAACCTTATTTCAACAACCCTTAAAGCACAAGAGGGCATTAAGGGTAACGAAGTAATTCGCGATTTGATAGACCTGACCGAAGTACATAGCTTCCAAGAGAAGTTACCCACCATGGCCGATATTTTTATTAGCCTGGTAAAAGGCGAAGGCGATGAAGCCCTGAAAAAACATTTATTAGAAGTTTAAGCTCCACCGATATGAATAAAGTCTGGTTAATTATACAACGCGAGTTTTTGAACCGCGTACAAAAGAAATCGTTTTTGATTGCTACCATTCTGGTGCCGTTGATCTTTCCCGCCATTATTGGTGGGTTGGTGTATGTAGCCATCAAAGAATCAGAATCCGCCAAAGCAGAAACTGTTCAGGTATTGGATGAAAGTAAGCTCTTCAAATTTGAAAACAATAAGCAGTTTACGTTCATACCAATTGCTATACCACGAGAGCAAGCCAAA
>DPSB01000074.1 GCA_003537495.1 Cytophagales bacterium
ATCCCAACGATGAATTGATAATATCCACGCCAAGGCTATCCGCCCGTTCGGCTGCAAACGTCCAGTTAAATTCTTCTATCCGATATTCAGATGATATGTCTTCCGTGAGATACAAATAATAATCAGCCTTGTAGGCGCCACCTAGATAAGTACCTTCAGTATAAGCAGCCATTACCGATAGTACTTCAGTACCATGATCATCGGCTACGAATACATTTGACGTGTTACTTACAAAATTGAATGCTTGTTTAATCCGGTTGTCGGTATTGAGCAATGAAAACGGTGCGGTTGCATTTACACCTTGAAAGCCACTATCAAAAATTGCAATTGAAACTCCTTCACCTCTATACCCTTCGGCATGCATGGCGGGTATTCCCAATTGTATCAGTTGTGTGGCATTTGCAAGAGGTTGATCGGTTGTGTCATGTCTTCTCTTTACGCGTTTAGTTCGGCCATTCGAAAATTTCTGTCCCGGTGCAATTAATAATACTTGCTCAACAAATGGTAATGCTTCTATGGAAGTAACTTCAGATGCCAGCGCTTCAATTAAAACACCATTCCACCACCGTGAAGTAAAGTAGGTGGCAATGCCATTGTCTTTTAATTGTTGAACATAAGCAGGATTAACCGGAAGGTCGGTTTCGGTAATGCTTATTTGTTGATACTGTCTGCGCGCAATGCTTTTGGCACTTAGAAAGGCAGTTGGTTCTGTTATGCTGAATGGTGTTCCAACTTTGTCCTGGAAGAAAACAAAATAGCGATTGGTTTGTGCATTGGCATCAATAGCAAAAAAACAAAATATAGCCAGCAGACTACGGAGCATAGCTGGTTAAGGTTTGTGTGTAGCTAACACCTTGCTGCCTTCCGGTGCAACTGCCCTGATTACAAAATACCAGTTGTGTAACTTCTTTATAGATGAGGCCCACACCGCGTGCATAAGTTTCCTTTTGTAAATCCTGCCCTATAATTGGATCGAACAGATTACTGACTACAACGGTTAAAGTGTTTTCAAAATTTAATCCGCCCGATAATTCTTTTGGCTGATTAAAATTTTCTATGCGGAACAGTAGCTGCTCAGGTGTTGCACCATAATCTCTAAGAAAGGGTGGTTCGTTGTTATAAGTATTTCCATCCCACACGGTAGCGGGGCCAACCGGAAAAGTAAGTTTTACACGTGTAATGTTACTCTCATTTTGTAATGCCTGATTGCCATCGATGCGAGCCGACCACGAAGCGATTATTTGCCAGCTTTCGGTACTGTTATTTCTGGAAGAAACCAGAATTGAATATGTTGTAACCTTATTGGATATTACTGAATCAGTAACGGCAATATTCAATTCAAACAATTCTTCAGTTGGATCATTCAGGTAGCTGTAGGTGGTTTTATTAATGGAATAGGTCCACTCCTGTCCGGTGCGGAGTGGAAAGAAATCGGTACCCAGATCTACCTTCACCGGCCTATCTTCGCACGCCACCAGCACCACAATAATTAACCAACAATACCTCATTTCATTCCAAAGTTATTTTTTCTTTTTGATATTTGGGCCATGTCGTTAGTAACCAAAGTAAAAGCAGCAAGTATCACCAATTTGAGTGATGCCCGGTACTGTGCAGGAATGGGTGTGGATTGGATCGGATTTCCGGTAGCGCAAGTAAATCCTATCATGTTTTCAGAGATAACTGGCTGGCTTTCGGGGCCGCAGTGGGTTGTTGAATTAAGTTCACAACCGTGGGGTGAATTAGGTGCATACCCCACATCAGTGTGGCAATGTTTGTTAGCTGATCTGGATAAAGCACTTGAGTTGCCCGGAAAAATTATGGTGCAACTGGATGTACAGGATTGGCCAGCTGCAAAAGTAAACTTACTTTCATCAGCAGACCGAATTGAAGCAATTATTATCAACAAGTTCTCTGGTATTCCCGAGTCCGACAAGAATTCTGTAGATTCAATCAGTAAACATTTTGTGGTATTAATTGATATGAATCAAGCGGGATATGAGTTAGCTGAAATTCTTACCTGGAATGTAGCTGGTATTCAACTTCATGGGAGTTATGAAGAAAGGCCAGGCCTTAAAGATTACGCGCAACTGGCTGATGTGCTGGAAAAACTGGAGGTTGATTAACCCTTAAACTTTTCAATTGTTTTTTCAACCGCCTTACTGGCTACATCGGCAAACGAAATGTTGAGTGGTTTTCCTTCTTCCAGCCAGCGTTCAATTTTAGGAATTGATTTCTTCTTGACTTTCTTTAATACGGGTACCCCCAGTTTTTTTAAAGCTGCGGCATTGCAATGTTGTTCGTACTGACTTTTCATTGGCACTACCAGCAGTTTTTTATTGAGATGCAATACCTCTGCCGGTGTTTCAAAACCTGCACCACACAAAACGCCTGTAGAAGTAACTACACTCTCAATAAAATCGTGGCCACTAACCGGGTAAACAGAAATGCGTCCTACGTGGTACGGTTTTTTGGTATGCTTGGAAAAGATGTGCCAGCGTACTTTTGAAATTTTCAGCAGCAATTGAACCAGTTTCTTATCATCATAAGCCGGTAGATATGTAGTATAGTGGCCATGATCTTTTATATCTGCTTCGCGAATGGCGGTGCGTACTACCGGTGTAAAAATATTCTTATCGTATTCATCGAAATGAAAGCCTACATATTTTTTTAGGGGTGCATAGTTCTTGAGCATCCATTCGCCAAACGGATCAACAAACT
>DPSB01000070.1 GCA_003537495.1 Cytophagales bacterium
CCAATGCCTCTCGTTCCGCGGACAGTGACAACCTAACCGACAAAGACTCGTTTACCCAGACAAGTAAAAACTAGCTGGTGACACTTCTTCTAAATCAGATTTCCACGTGGGCATGAGTGCGTTTCAAAACATAATGGTTGACTGAGAAAAAATAATACGGTTGTCATCCACCTAACAACATAAACGGTGGACTACAACATGAACAACTTCCAATGCCCCCGCGATGGCAACTTGGAAAGACTCTCGCCCACACCACATTTTGGCACAGGCCATAGCCGCACATCCCGCCTCCACCAATGCTATAGCATGAGCCAAAATTCAATCGCAGTAAGTTAAGTAATCATTTTTTGACTATTTTTATCATACACCCACACAATACTTGACTCGTTAAATGACAATAACTGATTTTTCAAAAATCATAATAACACTTGTGATAAATGGTTTTCACATAAGGCAAGTAGAAAGATTTGCTGGGAATAATTCAATAGTACACATTTATAAATATGACAAGTTAGGTGCAGAAATTCGTTACACAATCTTATTCTCTGAAGATAAAGCTGAGACAGCCATCCTAGAAACACTTCAGAAAATGTCGAAAAGTCATAATGGTCACGCAATCCTAATTAATGACCACCTAAAAACAGATAAGACGAAGTGCTATTCATTAAAATCCTTCTTAGATATCTTTGGTGGTATTGTAAACACTGGATTGATATTAATTCCTAATCTCTCAGACGTTCTAGATAAACTTGGCCACAACAAACTACCACCAGATTTAAAAGGAGAACCTGAAGACCTTCTTGAGTATTATTCAACTGAGTGTCTCCAATACATTTTCGAATCTCCAACTAGAAGATATGGTAGCGATAGATTATTTGAAAAACTTCCTGATGGCATCGTTATTTGTAAAAATAGATACATGGTTCTTTTTGATTCGAAGGCCTACAAGGATGGGTTCGGAATCGAGTCTGAAAATATTAATAGCTTCTCATATTATGTAAATGAGTTTAATAATAGATACAGCAGTTATTTTGGAAATATATTCTCAGTTATAATCGTTTCAGGACATTTTACTGATTCAGAAAAATCAATTGAGAACCGTTCAGATGAATTGTATAATCTTTGTAACTGTAAAATATCATGCATACCTGCCCGAGAATTAGGTGATATAGTTCAACTCTTAAAGGTCAATCCTGAGATAAGAGGTTCAATCAATTGGAAGAATGTCTTTTCTAATACCCTAATACAATTAAAGTACGTTGAAAAAGAGATAAAAAGAATTCAAAAAGACAAATTACATTAATACATGGGTACATCCGTCAGTCAACCTTCTCCTCGAAAATCATCAAGTTGGAAACGAGTTTTTGTTTGCTATGAAAGCAACAATTTACCTGAAAGTAGGGTAATGAGCGAAATTTGGAGAGCCTCTGAAACACCGGAAGGGGAAGGTCGGCCTCTTTCCAGTGAGATAAAATCCGACACGATTTATTCATGTTATCAAGCAGTCAAAAGTTCAAACACATTTCAGGAGGCCATACAGAAGTTTAATTCAACTATTGTTGACACCAAGGGCAATTCCATAATTGCTGAATTTGCGAAAAGGTCTATTCCAAGTTCATTTCAATCTCAATCTCCACCAACACAATGGACGAATAATTTTTTCAAGGAAGTTACAAACTATGTTATTTCACGCGATGCTTCAGGATTTGTTGGTGAACATTATAGAAATAAAACAGTCAAGGAGCTTATTGAATTTAAAAAGAGCATTGGCGACAAAGTAAGTCAAGTAGTCGGTTCGGAGAAAAGGAATTTCAAATCCAAAGCGGAGTGGAATTCATTCGTTGACAATTGCATCACCAAACTTAAAACAACTAAATAATGACTGCGACTAAAATCAATGTAGGTAGCAGTAAAAAAGGTTGCGATATACATTTATATCCCGGACAAAACTTGTTCACTGGAATAAAGTACTTTAATGATGAGTTTAAGAGTTATAGTTCGCTGGAGGAAGATTTGTTCAATCTTGCGTCTGGCATCTATGGTGCAGACCTTGCTGTCCAGAGACAGGAACGAGAACACTACATCAGAAGTATGGACTTAAATGTTGAAGTAGTAAACCTTCACGCATTTGAAAGAATAAAGGCCTTACTCGAAAACGCGCTACTAACTGTTAGTAGAGATAACTGGAATATAAACTTCATTCAAAAGAAGGGTGACCCAGTATCAGATTTTAATTGGCAGGACAAAGAAGGATCAGTTCTGTTGTTCTCTGGGGGAATTGATTCAATGGCAGCCGCTGCTGACTTTGTTAACCAAAAAAAGAATTTAGTATTAGTCAGTCACAACTCACATGGCAATACTGTGGTTGATGACTGCCAAAGAAATGTTCATTCATCTCTTGAAAATCATTTCAAGCAAACAATAAAGCATATCCATATTAAGGTTTATGGTAGAAAGCAAGGTGCGTATGACTTTCCTGAGGAACGAGAAAATACCCAAAGAACCCGTTCCTTTCTGTTTTTAACATTAGCTGCGCTTATAACGAGACGTAGCGGTTTCAATAAAGTACTATATATGGCCGAGAATGGG
>DPSB01000127.1 GCA_003537495.1 Cytophagales bacterium
CGAAGGACGTGAAGAAGTAATTTCCGGTTTCCTGTTGCCGGTTACTGGAAACTGGAAACCGGCAACTCATAACTATTTCCCAATCCAACCCAAATGGGTATTCTTAAAATTACCTGAATGTTTTAGTCCGTAACCAAAAATCCTGTCGAACGAAGCATGACCAAACAATACCACTCCAATCAAGGTTAGTACAGGAATAGAGAGGTACACCCCCACAAGATAAAATGCAATCGCAATACCCTTATGATGAAACAAGTTATACGTAACAGCTCCTACCCGCGTATTGATCAGATAGCCAAGCATACCAATATCTGGTAGGAGAAACAGTGCCCAGAAAACCCATCCGGCAAACGGTAAAAATGAATTAAGATAAATGGCTAGACCTAACATGAAGACTTCTTCGATGCGTAGCAGGGTTTTCATAATTATGTTTTTGTTTGCTATTCGGTGTCTTTCATAAATCGGTAACGTATCCCCCAACTTCCACGCAGAAGTGACTCTTCACCAAGAATGGGTGTTAACTCTAAATGAAAGCCGAACTTCTTCACTTCAAAGGGATATACATTTATTCCGATAGGAACAGTAAGACCTCTAAAGTCATCGCCCCGATACCCTAACCCGGCATAAAATTCAAAATCGGATTTGTTTACAATATCATAGGTTAAGATGGCCTCCGCAGAAAGCGCTTCGAAATAGTTATCGGTGCTAATTCGAAACTCCGGACGAAAGCGGTCTTCAAGTTCGTAACTAAAACCAACAAAGGGAAGATTGGATTGATGGATTCCAATTCCAAACTGTGCCCAAACACTGGCAGGGGCAAAAATCAAAAAAGCACAAACAATATTTTTCATTGTAATACTTATTTGGTGACATTACCACTTGAAACCGGAAACCGTAACTACCAACTACCTTCCAAAATCATCCTGCAATCTAACAATATCACTTTCGTCTGATGGGTTGTCTGCATCAGTATGTTGCCAGATCTCGGCCACAATTCCCCAGCCATCTAACCCTACTAAACGATGCCGTAAACCTTTAGGCAAACGAACAATCTCACCAATGCTTAATTTTTCAACTGAGCCTTGCTCATCCGTTTCACTTTTTACAACTCCGGCAGTACCGGCAATCAATTTCCAAATCTCAGCTCTTCTGAAATGATATTGCCAGCTTAATCTTTTATTAGCGTCCACAATCAGAATTTTTGGACTGAGTTTACCTGCTATTTTTAGTGTCGCAAAATCCACTTCAGGGAAATACTTTGCTGCAAACGCAGGTGCGTTGTTCTCTTCCAAAACAAAAAAACCACCCCACGGACGATTAAAATCTTTATCGGCCACAGTAAATCCATCTGCTTTCAAATAGTTGGCAATAGTTTCAAAAACCCGAGTTCGATTTGCGTTTGCTTCAATAGTAAGCATGAGTACAGTTCTATTTTTTGGGTGGATAATTTTTAAGCGCTTGTTTTATTCCCTTGTTAATGTTTGCTTCCGATAGGTCAGGTTTTGTTTCCATATAAGCTGACACATGCGATTGCCAAACCATGCGACTTTCCTTTGCATCGGCCATACCAATAATTAATGAGCCTTTCTGATAATTAATGATTTTTTTATCCAGTTCAAGTGGAGCTATAAAAAAAGGGGAATCTTCTTTACGGTGGTATACTATCGCTTGCTCATCTTTAACGGTAATGGTAAAACCCACCAGCAGATCAGGATTATCGGTTCGAATAGTAAGTCCTTTTCGTTTTAACTCGGTTTCAATTGCTTTGCGGATATTTTCCCGCGCAATGCTATCGTTAAGATAATCCGGGCCAGTAACTCTAAACTCACAACCCGCCATCCAACAATAAGTTTTGTATTGCGAAAAGTCTGTTTGTTTGTCAAACGTTTCTTTAACGGTTACCGAGCATGCACTGGTAACGGCTAACACCAAAAAAATCAAAACAGATTGTTTCATTTCAGGGACGAAGTTACTACATCGACCACCTAACCGAAAGAAGTTTTCAATTACTCCAATCAACTTTTGGCGAGCGATAAAAATCTATACCCAATTTTTGCAAGTGCGGTGCATGGTTACCCAATCTGATCTTATACTCATCCCAACTACGACCTTCAGCCTGCGACCAACCAATTTCCGCCACGCCAATCAATCGTGGAAAAGCCATGTATTCAATGTCTTCCATATTCACCACCGTTTCGGACCATAATGGAGCTTCAACACCTAAAATATTTTCGCGGGTAATGCCTTTTACGCGGGTGGACGGATCCCAATTATACGATTCATCTACTTCGATATAGGCAGCCCAATGTAAGCCAATACGCGTAGTTGAATCGTATTGCATATCCAAATACACTTTTTTAGAAGGCGACATAATAATCTTGGCACCTTTGGCTGCTGCTGCGGCAGCATGTTCCTCCGAAGCCCAATGTTGCGCAATGGAATTGTCATCAATATCAGCCTGCGCAATCTCTTCCCAGCCAATCATCTTTTTATTGTTGGCTTTTACAATCTCACTAAACTGATTAATGAATTTTATATACTCTTCCTTTTTGGTTACGTGAGCTTCATCACCACCAATGTGCAGATACGGGCCTGGAGTTATGGCTGCCAACTCACGAATTACATCGTTCACAAATTTTAGTGTGTTGGGTTTAGCAAGACTAAGCGTACTCCACCCTACATCAATACCGGTATATAAATCGGTAGGTTTATTATTGCCATCAACTATACCACGCGTTTCTGCAGGGCCCATATAGTTTCCGGCTTTTGGAAATTTTGTATCAGGATTGTTTAATGTTCCATACGCAGCTAAGGCCGCATTGATGTGACTGGGCATATCAATTTCAGGTACAATGGTTACAAAACGTTTTGCCGCATGGGCTACAATCTCTTTGTAATCTTCTTGTGTGTAGAAGCCACCTTTTCCACCACCTACTTGTGTAGTGCCACCATGCACAGCCAGGTTAGGCCACGATTTTATTTCAATTCTCCAACCCTGATCATCCGTAAGGTGCAAATGCAATACATTCATTTTATAATGACTGATCAGGTCGATGTAACGCTTCACATCCGTTACACTAAAAAAATGCCGCGATACATCCAGCATAGAACCACGCCACGCATAAGTTGGATAATCGCGAATGGTACCGGTAGGAATCAAAATCTTATTTTCTACCCGCGGGCGCGATGCTAATTGCAGAAAGGTTTGCATGCCATAAAACAAACCAGCTGGTTGTAACGCTTTTATTGTTACTTGTTCTGACTCTATGGTAAGCACATAGCCTTCAGTTCCAAGGTCACTTTCTGTGGAATCAATTTTAAGATACACTCCGGATTCAGGCTCACCATCGGTGGCCGATTTAAACGTAAAGCCATCCAACGCCAACGAATCGCCAAGCGCTTTGAAGGCCTCATCAACTACAATCTCAGTTTCTGAAGTAAGCTCAAATGATTTTCCGGTAGCGATAACCGAAATTGGTTTGGGTATCAGGCTTTCGGCAGCCAGGTTGGTGGGAATGCTTTCTTTACACGAAGTAAAAAAAGCAGCCATTGAAACGATGATAATAAAATTAAGTATCCATTTCATAGAGTTGAATTAGGTAGAGCGCGAATCTACCTAAAATGCAAAACTCATTTAAAAGTTGCGTGCGAAATCTGAAAATAAAACACGTTACTTAGCCAACGGAGTGTTAGGCAACTTCAGGAATTTCGAGTCGTACCAATGTGCCTCGGCCTTCTTCCGATTCAATCCGGATGTGGCCATGAAGTTTATCCATGGTTTCTTTCACAATGTACAATCC
>DPSB01000118.1:0-9467 GCA_003537495.1 Cytophagales bacterium
TTGAATAAAAACGGAGAGTACGGAGCGTTTGCCTTGCAGAAAGGGTTTACCTACGCTGTGTATAGCAATGAAGTGGCTAATAAAATCTTTGAAGCAAAGAGTTTCTATTAAAATTTAAATCATGACTATTGAGATTGTAGTCTATAACATCGAATCCGCACTTAAAGCACAAGAAGGCGGAGCCGACCGGATTGAGTTGTGCGATAATCCCGGTGAAGGCGGAACTACTCCTTCTTACGCGGTTATTGAATCAGTACGGCAACATGTAAGCATGGATGTATTTGTGATGATCCGTCCGCGAGGTGGTGATTTTCATTACTCCAGTTACGAGTTTTATTGCATGAAGCGCGACATCGATCAATGCCAACGGTTAAGTGTTGATGGTGTGGTGTTTGGTATTTTAAATGCGGATGGTACCCTTGATAAAAAACGCTGCAAAGAATTAATCCACCGCGCGCGACCGCTTAAAGTCACCTGCCATCGCGCATTCGATATGACACGCGATCCGTTTGAAGCGTTGGAAGATTGTATTGAAGTGGGGTTTGATAGAATTCTCACGGCTGGTCAACAAGCTACTGCGGGTAAAGGTGCTGATCTGATTGCGCAGTTAATTCAGAAAGCTAACGGACGTATTGCCATTATGCCGGGTTCGGGCGTGAATGAAAATACCGTTCAATCAATTGTTCAAAAATCTAAAGCCACCGAAATTCATTTTTCGGCAACAGCCTTCCGCGAAAGCGCTATGCAATACCGCAACCCCAACATAGCGGGTATGGGTTCGGATGAAGGAGCCGAGTTTAAATTGCGCACGGTAGATCCGCAGCGAGTAAAAACTATGCGTCAGCTGGCCGAAGCAGCTTTGCTTCAGTAGCTTACCAATTCTTTATTTCCGGTATTATCAGCATATTACGTTTTTGTTAAGCGATGATGCGGACTTTACTTACCATTTGTTGTGTTTCGATTTTTATGTTAGGCAAGGCCCAGGTGGTGATCAATGAGATATGCCCCGCCAATGCCGATGTCAATTTTGATTCAGAGTTCTTCAACTTCTCGCCTTGGGTGGAGTTACATAACGCAGGCAACGCCTCTGTTCAGGTTGGGGGCTATTTCCTTTCCGATGATCAAACTAACCCTACTAAGTGGAAAATTCCGGCAGGCATTTCAATTCCTGCTAAAGGGTATTTGTTAATCTGGTGCGATGATCGCAACACAGGTTTGCACACTTCCTTTTCGTTGGATAGTGACGGTGAGCGTGTGGTATTAACTTCACCAACCAATCAACTTGTTGATCAAGTTGGATTTCCAAAACAATACACCAATGTATCATATGGTCGTACAACAGATGGTGGAGCTATGTGGTCTTATCTGAGTACACCAAGTCCGGCTTCAAAAAATGAATCGCAATATGGAGAGGTTATACTGGCATCGCCAATAGCTTCTATAAAATCAGGACGATATGGCTCCACACAATCTATTGTGCTTACACATATTACACCCGCTACTGAAATCCGCTACACGTTAGATGGCTCTGCACCTCGACCAACCTCATTACTTTATAGTTCACCCATTTCAATTAGCCAAACCACAACGTTAAAAGCAAGAGCTTTTAAAACGGGTATGATACCCGGTGAAACATTAGCGGAGACTTACTTTATAAACGAACGCACTTTTAATTTACCCGTAGTTTCTATTTCAACACGCCCCGATTATTTGTGGAATAATACCATTGGTATTTATGCTGATGGAACTAATGGTATTCCCGGTAATTGCAACAACAATCCCGTCAACTGGAATCAGGACTGGGATCGGCACGCATCGGTAAGTTTCTTTGATGCTTCTGGTAAATTAAACCATAGCCAGTTTGTAGATATCAGCATTGGAGGTGGTTGTAGTCGCAATAATCCGCAAAGATCATTCATTGTAAAAGCACGCGATAAATACGGTGACAATGTAATGGAGTACAAGTTGTTTTCAGATAAACCTCATGATCGGTATGGCGGCTTTACCATGCGCAACTCCGGCAACGATTTTAATGTATCCATGTTTAGAGATGCCTTGATGCAAGAGTTAATCCGATCGCAATTAAAGGGAGCTTACCTCGCATACAAACCCACCGTTTTTTATCTCAACGGTCAATACTGGGGCATACAAAACATGCGCGAAAAAATTGATGCCGATTATATCGAAACCAATTATGGTATAAAGCGGAATGATCTTGATCTGTTAGAATCTTGGGGCAATCCGGTGGAAGGAACAAACACCGCATACTTTACTTATCTCAACACGCTACAAACACTTAATCCTTCGTTGCCGGCCACATTTGATTTTATTGATCAGAACATTGAAGTGCAGGAGTATATCAACTACCTGGTTGCCCAGATCTATTTTGGTAATACCGATTGGCCCGGCAACAACATAAAATATTGGAAAAAACGTTCGGGTGGCAAGTTCAGGTGGCTGCTGTACGATCTTGATTTTGGTTTTGCACTTTATAATTCCTTTAACCACCCAACCCTATCATTTGCTACTGATCCAAATAGCGGAGTGGACTGGCCCAACCCACCGTGGAGTACACAACATATCCGGTTGGTGATGGAGAATCCAAAGTTCAGAACAAAATTTATCCAAACTCTTGCAACTGCAATGGGCTCTGGATTTAGTCCACCGCATGTAACCGAGACCGTTGATTTGTTTGCGCAACGAATAGCAACTGAAATGCCGTTCCACAAACAACGCTGGAGTGGCAACATAAACGATTGGAATTATGAAGTACAACGGTTGCGAAACTTTGCAACCGATCGTCATCAATACATGCTGCAACACATCGCCCAGTTTTTTAATATAACAAGCGATGTAAAAATCAGCACAGGTACTTTCCCTGAGGGCACCGGCAAAATTGAACTGAATGGCGTTATGCTAAATCAACCCCTTACACTGGCAGACTACTATAGAAATTTAGCTTTTGACGCCAAACCCATTCCGGCACCGGGTTACGCATTTAAGAATTGGAAAATTATTAAACGCGATGTTTCGGTGTCATCACTAATTGCAAATGGCGCTTCATGGAAATATTTTGATAATGGCACTTTGCCTGCTGCTAATTGGAATAGTACTGCCTTTAACGATGCAAGCTGGGCAACCGGAGCCGCACAGTTGGGTTATGGTGAAGGTGATGAACAAACCGTAGTAGGTTTTGGCGGTAACGCAAACGATAAACATGTTACCACTTACTTCAGAAAAACTTTTAATGCCAGTAATGTAAGTGCAATAGCCGCTTTGAACGCCTCCATACTTTTTGATGATGGAATAGTAGTGTACTTAAATGGCACCGAAGTTTACCGTAACAACATGCCCTCTGGCACCATTGCAAATAATACGCTTGCTCTTACCGCTATCGCTGCCGAAAATGTTTTTGTTGATTTTACTATACCAAAAAATCTGCTGGTAGATGGGAACAATATAATTGCGGTAGAAGTACACCAGAACTCACCTCAAAGTTCTGACCTTAGTTTTGATTTCAGAATGTCAGCTACCACCGAAGGTAATTCGGAAGAATTTATTTCAACAGACCTTACTTTAGCCGGTGTGGCTGATCGGTACGTAACCATTGAAGCCCATTTTGAAGAAGCAACTCCGGTTACTGGATTAATTATTAACGAAGTGGCGGCAGCGGGTACTGAAGCGATTGATGAGTTTAATGAAACTGAAGATTGGATTGAGATTTACAATGCATCGGCCCAACCTATTGAACTTGGGGGCTTATTTATTACCGACAATCTTCAATCTAAATTAAAACATCAGCTTGCATCCGGAACTGAAACTAAAATTAATCCGGGCGAATACAAATTAATCTGGGCCGATAACCAGACCGGTCAGGGCGCTTTGCATACCAATTTCAGATTATCTGCCGATGGTGAACAAGCGGGCCTTTACCAAATGGTTGGCTCTAATCTGATCGTGTTAGATGAAATAAGTTTTGGCTCACATTCCGAAAACGTAACGGCAAGCCGGATTCCGGATTTAACAGGCCCGGTTGTTTTAACAGCCCGGCCTACACCCCGCGCTGCAAACATTTTTGAAACCATTACCAGTGTTTACGAAGCAGAGCAGGCGCTGTCTATTTATCCAAACCCGGTAACCGATCTGTTAACTATTGATTTTCCCGAAGCGGCTCACATCAAAATAACAAACATGCAGGGCACAATGGTGTATAGCTCACAGATTCAAGAATCAAGCACAATTTCTTTAGCACATTTACCAGCCGGATTGTATGTGGTGAGTGTAATTACAGAGCGTAATATTTTCGCAAAACGTATACTTAAGCGATAAACAAAAATGCCGGCCCTTGCGGTCCGGCATTTTACCCAAACACCCTAACCTAAATTTTTATTGTGCACGCTTGGCCGTCATCGGGAACGACCCAAACTGACCCATCGTCATGTTTCCGGCAAACTGATCTCCGGTAATAATTCCTTTTACTAAGATGTTGCTGGTGTTTCCGCCAAAGCTTACTTCGTATGAGAAGCTAAGTTCGTTACCATTCACCTTTACATCTTTGATTGGTGTTTCGCGATTGAAGCGGGCGTTTACAAGCACACCGCTGTATGTATCTCCTTCTTTGGTGATTTTAAGTGTACCGCCATTTGCGCCTTGCGGACTTTCAACTGAATATTCCCAATTACCTTCAGCAACCACTACCGCAGCAGTATCAGCCTTAACAGTTTCGGCAGGCTTAACTACAGTTGCAGTGTTACGCTGGCCTGCACCAAAGTTTCCTCGACCTTGACCGCCACCCATATTACCACCTCCATTATCCATTCCGCCATCGCCATCGCCACCCATTTTCAAATCGTCATTGTTAACTGAGCGACCACCCCTCCTGCGTTGCTGATCAAAACTCATTTTACCAATGCGGTAACTTACGTTTACACGGAAACTGAAGTTACGCATTTCAGTAAAGCTATTTTGATTGATACTCTGTGTTTCGGTATTGGTTACTACTGAGTTTCTGATTTTCATGGAAGGCGCCAGGAAGTTTTCTAAACCTGCACCGATGCTACCTTTTTTGTTTTTAAATTCTTTTCGTGCGCCAACACTATACGTACCGAAGCCACCCTGAAACCCTTGGAGGTTTACTCTACGTCCGCGATAGAAACCAAAGCCTTGCCAGGCCCAGCCATTGCCCAGATCATAGCTTCCAAAACCACGACCACTGTAAACCCAGCCGCTATTGCTTACGCGAGCTGTTTCTGCCGAGCCGGGATTTAACATATCAGCAAAGTAAACATCGCCACCTACATTGAATGAAAGTTTACCCGCACTGATGTTTGTAAAAAGACTAGCGCCATATGCATTTTCTTTACCAAGGTTACCATAGGTTGTTAGAATAACACTATCGCGAACAACTTGTCTGTAACTCTGAATAGCATTGTTTGAATTACGTACAAAGCCAGTAAGGTTAAGCGATGTACCTTTAATAAAGGTGCTATAACCTACTTCAAAGTTGTTTGTAAACTCCGGATCCAAAGATGGATTACCTACGCTTTCACTTAATTGATTTGGACGTTGTACGGTTGGGTTAAGAAATTGAATAGATGGCCTTTGAATTCTTCTGTTGTAAGAAGCTTTAACGGTACCTTTTTTAAGTTTTTTCGATGCATTGAAACTTGGAACAATTACACCATATTCTGGAATCTCAATATTCGATTCAGTTCTGGTATAAGCATTAATAATGGTGTATTCATAACGAGTACCCGCTTTCAAGCTATAACCACTTTTGGCACTATAGGTATAAGACATATAACCAGAGAGTACATCCTGATCATAATTTAATTGGTTTGAAAGGCTATCCCTCCCATCGCGCACAAATACTCCTGTTGCTCCTAATGCTGTAAAATACTCAAAATCACTCACAACTTTTCTGGTAATTTGTTTGGCACCGATCTCAAACATCTGATTATTACCAATGGGAGTCTGATAGTCAGCTTGAATTGTGTACTCTTCATTCACACCATCATTTAAATTCTTCAACCGAGATTGAATTTCTTCTCCTGTACTGCTTGTGTAAATCGTATTTGCAAAATCATTATTTCTATTATTCCTGCTATACATCGCCATTACACTAAATTCTTTTTGCGGCTTGTCAAAAAGTCTGGTGTATGTAAAATTCATATCCACATTATTAGAAAGATCTTTGGTATTAGCATCCCTTAAGCTTCCAGAAACAAGTGTCTCATTTCTGAAAATTTCAGATAACAAATTATCTTGAAAGGATTGATTATTGCGTACACCAAATCTTACCGAAGCGGCTAATGAGTTCTTTTTGTTTACATCATAATCCCAACCAAGGTTATAATTACCAAACAACCCTCTACTGCGATTTTCTCCGTTTTGTATCGTACGCGTTTCAGTAAGAACATTATTTACTGTTGTTGAGTTTAATGAGTTACTCTCAAAGGCACCGCTTACATTGTAACTCGCTCTTCCGAATCCGCCTAATGAAAAACCCATTTTGCCTCTGCGGTAGTTACCATTCAAACCCAGGTTTGAACCTCGCAATCCGGCACCGGCATCTACATTCAAGGTTAATCCTTCCAGCGTGTTTTTCTTAGTAATGATGTTGATTATACCGGCCGAACCCTCTGCATCGTACTTAGCCGATGGCGAGGTGATAACTTCTACCGTCTTGATCTGATCGGCTGGAATCTGCTTTAAAGCATCTGCAACTGAATTAGCCATAATGGTAGATGGCTTATTATTAATTAACACCATAATGTTAGAGCTACCGCGCATGCTCACGTTACCATCCAGGTCAACCGAAAGCATCGGTACACGCTTCAATACATCGGAGGCATCGCCACCTCTGGTGGTAGCATCGTTCTCGGCATTATAAATAGTGCGATCAACACGCTCTTCTACTAAATCTTTCTTTGCTTCTACTACTACCTCCCCTAATTGCGTAGCTTCTTCGGTAATACTTACAGTTCCCAGATTAATCTCTGCTCTTCTGCCGTCCAATACCAAATCCGATTTGGTTATTGTTTCATATCCAATAAAAGAAATGGTTACAGTATAAGTACCATTGGCAATTTTTGCGATCTCAAATTTTCCTTTTGCATCGGCAATAGTACCGTTAACGGTTTTGCCTTCGGCATCGGTTAGTGCCACAGTTGCAAACTCTACTGGTTGTTTTGATTTTTCATCCATCACCACACCAATAATGCGACCGTTGCCTTGTGCAAAGCCTGCTAATGCGGTAAATACTGTTACAATTGTTAAAAAAAACTTTTTCATTAAGGGTTTCAATTTTATTATTCGCGTCACTTTTCAGCCTATTTAACTGCAAAGGAAGTTTTTTGTTTGCTCTTAAGTTGATGTATTAGACAATCCGGCTAAACGATTCGACAATTCCGAAACCGTGTAAAAACACTTCGAAAACGCAGGCTTAGGATGGTCGGTCGATTAAATTACGTTAACGGTCTAAAAGCTAACTTCAGGTGCAACTGGTCTGCTTCTGCCCTCTACCTTTGAAACAAAAATTAATTTTTTGTTAAAAACATGCAATCCTTCATTAACCGGAACCGGGTAGTCTTGTTGCACATCTCGTTTTGGTTTGTTTACCTCTCGTTTAACTTGTATCAGGCTTCCGTATTTCAACGTGGCCGGGGGTATGATTGGGAGCGTTTACTAACCTCTACTTCGGTGCAGTTGGTGTTTACCATCACCATTGCATACCTCAACTACTTCTTTATCTGGCCACGGTTTATAAAATCAAAAAACCTGCTTCGCTACCTGTTGGAGTTTGGCGTTACCATTGGCGGCTTACTTACCTTGCGTGTTTACCTGCAGCGCTATCTGGCCGATGGATACTCACACCGGGTAGAATATTTCTACTCCAGTTTTTTTATAGTACAGATGGTGGCCATTACACTGCTCATTGTGTTGTTTGTGGGCATGCTTCGTTTTGCAGTAGAGTGGTTTGAGTTGGAATCGAAACGTAGAGAAATTGAGAATGAGAAATTAATGGCTGAGTTAAATTTCTTAAAAGCTCAGATCAATCCACATTTTCTTTTCAACACCTTAAACAACTTGTATTATCTGGCGTATACCAAATCCGATAATACAACTGAAGTAATTGCCAAGCTTTCGCAGATGATGCGGTATATGATTTATGACAGCAATCACACGCAAGTGCTGCTTTCGAAAGAGATAGAGTATATGCAAAACTATATTAGTCTGGAGCGATTAAGACTAAACGATCAGATTCCTATAAAATTTGAAGTGATTGGAAATGCTGATAACCTCCGCATTGCACCACTTGTATTAATTACGTTTTTGGAAAATGCTTTTAAACATGGTGTAAGTGGTAATAATGCAAAATCGTGGGTAAACGTTTCCATTCAATTAGAAGGTAAACAATTGATTTATACCGTTGAGAACAGTAAACCCGATACCGCCAACCTACACGAGAAGTCGGGCATTGGCTTGCAAAATGTTAAGCGCAGACTTGATCTCAGTTATCCAAAACAATACAATCTGATTACCGAAGATAAAAAGGATGTATATTTCGTTCAGGTAACACTCACCTTAAGTTGAAACTGAATTGCATCATTATTGAAGATGAACCGTTGGCGCGCAACCTGCTGGCCGACTATGTGAGTAAAGTACCCACCCTTAATCTGGTTCAAGCGTTTGGCAATCCGCTGGAAGCACTTGAAGTTTTGCGGGCTCAGCCTGTAGATATTTTATTTCTGGATGTACAAATGCCGCAACTCACGGGCATCTCGTTACTTAAAGTTTTGCAAAACAAACCTATGGTAATTCTTACTACGGCATATTCTGAATATGCCCTGGAAGGATATGAATTAGACGTGGCCGATTACCTGTTAAAGCCTGTAACATTTGAGCGTTTTCTAAAAGCGGTTGATAAAGTAACGCAACGCCTTTCGAGCGAAAGCAAAGCAAACCCTGTGGCCGAAGTACAAGTATTGCCTGATTATGTGTTTGTGAAAGATGGCACCAAATCCGTAAAAATTACGCTGGCTGAAATTCTATATGTGGAAGGGTTGAAAGATTACGTAACCATCCACACCAAACAACAGAAAATTACCACGCTGCAGCGGATGAAAACCCTGGAAGAACAATTGCCAGCCGATAAATTTATTCGCATCCATAACTCGTATATAGTGGCGGTGCAGGCAATTGATGTGGTACAAAAAAATGAAGTACAGATTGGTTCAGCTTCTTTGCCTATTGGCGATACCTACCGTAAATCTTTCCGCGAGTTTATTGAGAGGAAGCACATTCAATAAATGTGGTATGATATAAACAAAAACATCGGTCGTGGTAAGTCGCAACCGATGTTTTGTTTAGCATGAAGTGCTTTACGTGGAGAATATCGGAGTCGAACCGATGACCTCTTCCATGCCATGGAAGCGCTCTAGCCAGCTGAGCTAATCCCCCTTGTT
>DPSB01000118.1:9686-10021 GCA_003537495.1 Cytophagales bacterium
GCCAGCTGAGCTAATCCCCCGTTTGAGAGGGTGCAAATATATTAAATTTCCATTTCCTGCAAACCAAATCAGCAGCCCGGAAAAGCGTACGCTCATCCATGCTTCTGAAAGCTACGCTGAACTTTTCAGTCATTCCCACAATCATCTTCAAACTTATATTTTTGCAACATGATTCGCATTTACACCGATGGTGCTGCACAAGGTAATCCCGGCCCCGGGGGGTATGGTATTGTCTTAAAGTTTAACGGCCATGTAAAAGAACTTAACCAAGGCTATCGGCTTACTACCAACAATCGCATGGAACTACATGGGGTGATTGATGCACTGGAAGCCAT
>DPSB01000121.1:0-708 GCA_003537495.1 Cytophagales bacterium
TCGATGGCACCGAGGCTCATCAAATTTCCAGACACACCAAACAAGTGCATGAGCGAGACTGCAAACAACATCGCCAGAGGAATTACAGAAGCTACAATTAATCCCGCTCTAAGATTACCTAAGAAAAGCACCAGCACAAAGATGACAATCAACGCACCTTCAATCAGGTTTTTCTCCACCGTTCCAATAGCACGATTGACAAGATTACTACGATCAAGGAATGGCTCAATGACTACACCTTCCGGCAACGTTTTTTTGATTTGCTCCATGCGCTCCTTTACACGTGTAACAACTGCATTGGAATTTTCTCCTTTCAACATCAGCACAAGTGCGCCTACCACTTCACCCTCGTTGTTGTAAGTCATGGCGCCATAACGATTTGCATAGCCAAAGCGCACTTCTGCCACATTCCGAATGAGTATAGGAACACCAGCGGACGTGTTCTTTACAACAATCTTTCCGATGTCTTCAATGGAGCTGATTAAACCCTCGCTACGAATGAACCAGGCATTGGGCTTTTTATCGATATAAGCACCACCTGTGTTTTGATTATTCTTTTCAAGCGCAGTGAAAACATCAGCAATACCCAAATTGTAACTTCTCAGTTTATCTGGGTCTAAGGCTACTTCGTATTGTTTCAGAAATCCTCCAAAACTGCTAACATCTGCTACGCCAGGTGTGCCAAGCAATTGTCTTCGCACAATCCAA
>DPSB01000121.1:994-1407 GCA_003537495.1 Cytophagales bacterium
TTCGCACAATCCAATCCTGAATAGTTCGCAGTTCGGCAGCATCGTATTTTTTTTCGAATCCTTTTTCTGGACGAATGAGGTATTGATAAATTTCTCCAAGACCCGTAGTGATAGGAGCCATCTCAGGATTACCTATTCCATCTGGTATCTGGTTCCGTGCTTCTGCCAGCCGTTCATTCACCTGCTGCCTTGACCAGAAAACATCAATGTCATCATGAAAAACGATAGTGACTACAGAAAGACCAAAGCGTGATATGCTTCGGATTTCTTTTATCTCCGGTATTGTGGCCATTGTTTGCTCTACCGGAAAACTGATAAGCCGCTCCACTTCCTGTGCAGCCAGTGAAGGACTTAGCGTGATAACCTGCACCTGATTATTCGTAATATCTGGTACGGCATCAATAGGCAACTGC
>DPSB01000121.1:1695-2729 GCA_003537495.1 Cytophagales bacterium
TACGGCATCAATAGGCAACTGCGTGAGTGAATACGTTCCCCATCCAGCCAATGCCAGTGTGAGTAAACCAATCACCAGTTTATTTTTTATTGAGTATAGAATGATCTTGTCTAACATAAATGCTATTAGAATTGATAAAGGATGAAATGCCTGATTAAATTCTAAAATGTCTATTGTCGTTCAGAATAGTGAACGATGCCTTGTCTTGCGTATAGCGCAAACTTTAAAATGTAAAAATCAGATTGTCAGAATAACGGGGACGTCATTCCGTAAGGGAAGTATTATGCAAGTTTAGGCGGTTGCCAAATAGACTTTGCGTTGTTTAGCAAAGGCTTTTCGAAATAAAGGGTTACTACCTGCGTATTATGAATCGGATTTGAAAGAGACACTTCCGATAGTTGATTGAGCTGAATTTGTGCGGCACAGCAGGCGCAAATGCAAAAGGGCGTACAATAATCCATTTCATTATCGCTATGATTATGGTCGGCCACATTTACAGCGAGACTACTTGTTTTTAACTCATCCGCACACGTTTCCTTATCGCTGCACGGATAAACCGACAGCGCAATAAGGTACATGGCGAAAAGAAAGCGTATTACTCTCACAGCACAAACATAAACGAAAAAACCATGCAATAGGGTTGCAAAATGAGTCGAGAGTGAAATCGATGCGCTAAAATTTGCGTAAATAGGCTCAATTTCGAGTATCTTGTAAATAATAACAAGAATTATGTAAACCCAAATCCAAGAAAAATCCGTTACATTTGGCAAGTCATGAAAAGAATTCGCGCTATAGCATCTGTTTCACTTACCTTGTTGGTGTTCGTTTCGTCCACCAGTTTTATGGTGGGTATGCATGTTTGCAGTGGCAAGATTGAGAACATTGCGTTGTTCTCTAAAGCGGAAGGCTGCGAAAAAGAAAGAAACCTTCCTCCTTGCCACCGTCATGAAAAAGCTCCTTGCTGCGATGATGAAGCAATCGTTCACGAAGGCGAGGATTTCAATGCTTCTTACTCAGAAGTAAGCGTCCCTTCA
>DPSB01000121.1:2940-10278 GCA_003537495.1 Cytophagales bacterium
ATGTAGCTCTTGCTTCCCCTGCTATCATTCTTTCAGAGATTATCCCTGTTAATTACTTATCGAAGGTAAAACACTTCAATTACGACACTCCATTGCGAGCGTGTGACCTGACGGTTGCGCACCAGGTTTTCCTGATTTGATTTTCTCTCCCTTTTAAGAGCTATCTGCTCTTTCTATGTCCGTCTTTTAACTAAGCGGCTCCTGATTTTCAATTTCTCTTAAGTTTCTACATCATGATTGAAGGATTAATCTCATTCTCCCTTCGCAACCGCTTTCTCGTATTGTTGGTTGCCATTGGCTTGTTTGCCTGGGGAATTTATTCAGTGCGCGTCAATAAAATTGATGCTATTCCTGACTTGTCCGAAAACCAGGTGATTGTCTTCACCGAATGGATGGGACGCAGCCCCCAGATTATGGAAGACCAGATTACGTATCCGCTGGTCACCAATCTACAAGGTCTGCCACAGGTTAAATATGTACGCGGTTCATCCATGTTCGGGATGAGTTTTGTCTATGTGATTTTCAATGACGAAACCGATGTGTATTGGGCACGAGAGAGGGTGTTGGAAAGACTAAATTATGCTACCCGCTTGTTACCACAAGGAGTAACACCCACGCTTGGTCCAGATGGAACTGGCGTTGGCCATATACTATGGTACACACTAGATGCACCAGGTTTGGATTTAGGCGAACAACGCGCGCTACAAGATTGGTACATAAAATTCGGATTGCAGAATGTGCCGGGTGTCAGCGAGATAGCCTCCTTTGGAGGGTTCCAAAAACAATATCAGGTAACCCTCAATCCTAACAAACTCATCTACTACAATCTTTCAGTACCTGAGGTTATTCAGGCAGTGCGCAATAATAATAACGAAGCGGGTGGGCGTAAATTCGAAATCAATGACATCGGTTACATCATCAAAACCACAGGCTACCTCAAGTCTGTAGAGGAGATTGAAAACATATCGCTCAAAACAGTTAACGCAACACCAATAAAAGTACGAGATGTAGCTACTGTACAAATGACAGGTGAAACACGTCTCGGTATTTTTGATGAAGATGGAGAGGGAGAGGTAGTTGGGGGCATTGTGGTTATGCGCTATGGCGAAAATGCCGATGAGGTGATTAAAGCAGTGAAGAAAAAGATGGACGAAGTGGCGAAAGGACTCCCAAACGGTATGAAGTTCAATATTGTGTATGATCGCAGTGAGCTAATTGAAGAATCAATCTCATCAATCAAAACCACACTCATTGAAGAAATGATTGTAGTGTCTTTGGTAGTTATCATCTTCTTATTCCATTGGCGGAGTGCTGCCAGCATCATCATCCAGATTCCCATTACAATTGCTACGAGTTTCATTCTGCTGAATGCTTTTGGCATTACCTCCAACATCATGTCCTTAACGGGTATCGCGTTGGCTATTGGTGTTATTGTAGATAATGGAATTATCATGGCCGAAAACTCCTACAAAAACCTATCGCATCGCTTTGCTGAACTGAACCCAGAAGAAAAGAAATAAGCTATGATTAAAAAATTATTTTCACGCAACTATAATAAAATTGATGAGCAGGAACGGCTTGACATAATAGAAAAGTCAAGCAAACAGGTTTCTCGCGGGGTGTTCTATTCAACCATTATCATCATTACATCTTTTCTTCCGGTATTCATGCTCACTGGCCAGGAGGGCAAATTATTCCATCCACTCGCCTATACCAAAACATTTATCATGTTGGTAGATGCGCTGCTGGTAGTAACATTGGCACCTGTTATCATTTCCTTTTTTATGAAAGGGAAGTTCGCAGATGAAAGTAAGAATCCCATTAACCGCTTTCTCGAAAGAATATACGAACCCATCATACGTGCCTGTATGAAATGGCGCAAGACAACGATTGGGATCAACATACTTGCCTTGTTGGTAAGTGTTCCGCTGTTGATGAGCCTCGGTTCAGAATTCATGCCTCCTTTGGATGAGCAATCCATATTGTTCATGCCTGTAACATTACCCGATGTTTCAAATGAAGAAGCTAAACGAATTCTTCAGGTGCAGGATAAGATTATCAAATCCGTACCTGAAGTTGACAAGGTTCTAGGCAAAGCAGGGCGTGCCAGCACTGCGACTGATAACTCACCCATCAGCATGATCGAAACCATTATCATGCTTAAGCCAAAATCAGAATGGCGTGAGGGTATAACCAAAAAGGATATTGTTAATGAGCTTGATGCCAAGATGCAAATACCAGGGGTCGTAAACGGCTGGACACAGCCTATCATCAATCGCATTAATATGCTCGCTACGGGCATTCGTACCGATGTAGGAGTGAAGGTATACGGCCAAAATCTTGACAGCATCTATGTTTTATCAGAGCGAGTAAAAACTGCGTTAGAAGGAATTCCAGGAGTAAAAGATTTATATGTTGATCCTATAACAGGCGGAAAGTACTTGACGATTGACATTAATCGAGAAGCACTTGGTCGTTACGGATTAAGCGTGAACGATGTAAACATGATTGTAGAATCTGCCATTGGCGGTTCTCCAATCGGCCAAACTATTGAGGGTCGCCAACGATTTTCCATTAGCGTAAGACTTGCGCAAGATTATCGAAACAGCATTGAGCAATTCAATAGAATACCTATTAAAACGCCTGCTTTAGGAACCATACCACTTTCTTCTGTTGCTACCCTAAAATTTGAAAATGGCCCACCGATGATTACCTCCGAAAACGCCATGCTTCGCGGGGCTGTGCTTTTTAATGTACGTGACCGTGATTTGGGCAGCACAGTGAAGGAGGCTGTTGAAACCCTAAATTCAAAAATGGGGACTATGCCAAATGGCTACTATGTAGAATGGAGTGGTCAATATGAAAACCTGATTCGGGGGCAACAAACATTAATGATGATTTTACCCATCGTGCTGCTTATCATTTTTGTTTCGCTTTACCTCGCCTTCAAATCCATTCGCGAGGCATTCTTCAGTTTGATTACCGTCCCCTTTGCTTTGATTGGTGGAGCTTATATGGTTTACTTCTACGGTGTGAATTTGTCTGTGGCCGTGGCCGTTGGGTTCATTGCCCTATTTGGTATTGCAGTGGAGACAGGTGTGGTGATGGTGATCTATCTAAACGATGCTATGCAACAATTGGTGAAACTTCGGGGTAACTCTAGCGAAACCATTTCAATGGAAGAATTGAAGGAGTATGTAATTGCTGGTGCCGCAAAGCGCCTTCGTCCAAAAATAATGACCGTATGCGTGGCCTTGTTTGGCCTGGTGCCTGTACTATGGGCAACGGGTGTGGGCAGTGATGTAATGCAACCCATCGTGTTACCCATGATTGGCGGTGTGCTCACATCCTCTACCCACATTTTGCTCGTAACCCCACTCATCTTTTTGATGACTAAAGAATATGAACTCAGAAAATTCGGAAAAATGGAAGTCTATGAAGTGTATCACTAAAATAGCAAAACTGTTTACAGGGCTCTGTTTCGGGTTAGTCACCACGGGCAATGCTCAGGTGATTAGCCTGGACAGTGTATTGCGTACCATCGACCTACGCAACCCCATGCTCCAGGAGTATGACAACAAGGTGAAAGCATTAAACACGTACACGGAAGGTGCAAAAAGTTGGATGGCACCAATGGTAGGTGCGGGTACGTTTATGACACCTTATCCAGGCCAGTTGTTAATGGACGAACGTGATAAAGGCTCGGTGATGATTTCTTTTGAACAAGACATCCCTAACCCGGCCAAATTGAATGCAAACAAAAACTATTTCGCATCGCGGGCTTCGGTGGAAGAACAGGGTCGGGCAAAGCAATTCAACATGCTTAGGTCAGAAGCAAAATCGCTCTACTACCAATGGATAGTCTCCGAAAAGAAAATGAGTATCCTAAAGGAGAATGAGCGCATCATGGAATTAATGGTAAAGATTTCGCGAATCCGCTATCCATATAACCAAGGAAGTTTGGGAAACATCTATAAAGCAGAAGGTCGCTTATATGAAGTGAAGAACATGCAAACCATGACACTTGGTGAGATTGAGGAAAAGCGTTTTCGGTTGAAAGGACTCATGAGTATACCACATGATACTCCCATCCAAGTAGATACGGCTACCCAAATTTCATTTAACGCTGATCAGATTATGTATGATACTGCTGCGCTTGGTAATCAACGAAGTGATGTAATGCAAATCAATAAAACGATTGACGCCATGAGGTTCAATCAAAAGGTGCAACAATCACAAGCGAAGCCTGATTTTAAAATTCGCTTCGATCACATGCAACCATTGGGCAACATGCCAACGCAGTTCACGGCAATGGCAATGGTATCTATACCCATTGCTCCGTGGTCATCCAAAATGTATAAGTCAGAAACACGCGGAATGCAATATGACATCGAAGCGATGAAGCGCGGTCGTGAGGCCATATTGATTGAGGCACAAGGAATGTTAGCTGGCATGGCCGCACAATTGAACAGGATGCAGGAGCAGTTGACTAATTACAATACTAAGATCATACCGGCACTTCGAAGGAACTATGAAACCCTGATGCTTGCCTACGAAGAAAACCGTGAACAACTGCCTATTGTAATCGATGCTTGGGAGGCGTTGAACATGGCGCAGATGCAATACCTTGAAAAAATGGAAGAGTACTATAACATGATAGTAGCCTATGAAAAAGAACTTGAGAAATAGATTGACAGTTATCATTTGTCAATTGTCAATTATGTTGCTGTTGCTTGCGACAGCCTGTTCAAGTGATAAGCAAGCAGAGAATGCAGATACTTACATCTGCCCTATGCACCCGACAGTAGTGTCTGACAGACCAAGCACATGCCCTGTGTGTGGTATGGATTTGGTGCGTAAAGCAAGACCTGGCGAAGAGGTAGAGATAACCGAAGACCTGGCGCGTTTAATAAAATCGCCCAACGAAGTGGTTGTAGCATCTATCAAAACAGTGAAAGCTGAGTATAAGTCAGTGGCAGCCACTGTACAGGCACAGGGTGTTGTTACCTACGACACACGCTACGTGTATAACATTCCGGCACGTATCGGTGGCCGGTTAGAGAAAGTCTATTTGAAGTATCCGTTTCAATCTGTTCGAAAAGGTCAAAAAGTTGCTGACATCTATAGTCCCGAACTGCTGACTGCACAACGTGAGCTTCTGTACCTGACGGAAAACGATAAAAACAATGAAGAATTGATTCGATCAGCCAAGAACAAGTTGCTTCTATTGGGAGCTTCCGAAAATCAAGTGAATGAAATTATTGCCAGAAAAGAAGCGGTATATACGTTCTCCATTTTCAGTGGCTATGATGGTTATGTAATCAGTATAAATCAACAGGCGCCAGCAATAAGCACGGCATCTACCTCAGCAGTATCGTCAATGGGCGGGGGCATGGGCGATGCTGGTATGGGCTCCACTCCACAGGCTACAGCGCCATCCAGCCCACAGCTTAATGGTGACTTGATTCGGGAAGGCAGCTATGTAACCACAGGTCAGGTTTTGTTTAATGTTGTCAATACATCAGCCCTTCGTGTAGAACTTAACATAGCTATCTCGAAGGCAGGCTCTGTAAAATCGGGCGACAAAATTTTGCTTGATATGGGTCATGACAAAATCGAAGAAGCAAAAGTGGATTTTGTTCAGCCATTCTTTTCGGACGGTGAGGACTTTGTAAAAGTGAGAGTGTATGTACGAAATACCGAAGAACTAAGCATCGGTCAGTTGGTTTCAGCCACACTACAATTTCAAACCAGTGAAACCTTGTGGTTGCCAAAAGAAGCCATACTTGATATGGGTATGGAAAAAATTGCCTTTGTAAAAGAGCGGGGGGTGTTTAAGCCAAAGAAAATCATTACAGGCATTCGCACCAATGATTTAATCGAAGTGAAGCAGGGGCTTGCTTCATCAGATGAAGTAGCAGTAAATGCACAGTATATGATAGACAGTGAAAGTTTTATAAAATCGAAATAGCCATGACAAAGATTGGAGTATATATTTTTTTGACTGGCGCTATTCTCTCTGCTTGTACGAGCGAGAAAAAAGAAGACCACAAAAATCATACTGTCGCGGAGGAAAGTACTGAAACAAAATACACCTGCCCAATGCATCCTAACGTAGTGCAAGAGGGGCCAGGGTCATGCCCGGTATGCGGCATGGACTTAGTTCCAATGACGTCCAGTACCGGAGATGATAATAGTTTGATGTTAACCGATAGTCAGATAAAACTTGCCAACATCACCACACAAAAAGTGTCTGTTAAGCCCATTGGTCAAACGTTAGTCGTAAATGCCACCCTTAAAGTAGATGAAGATAAGACAACCATTGCCAGCAGCCGCACAACAGGTAGAATCGAAAAGCTTTTTATCAAAGAGACTGGCCGTGTAATAAAGCAAGGTGAACCACTTTATGAGATTTACAGCGAAACCTTACTGACTCTTCAGCGAGAATACCTTTTGGCCTTAGAACAATATGAAACACTCGGCAAAGTGGAAAAGCGTTACGAAGGTTTCTTAAAAGCAGCCGAAAGCAAGCTCTTTCTTTACGGTCTCACTAAGAAACAGGTGGAACAACTGACAACAACCAAATCCGTGCAGCAACGCATCACGTTTCTTGCACCAACAAGTGGAGTCGTGGAAGAGATTGCTGTGGCCGAAGGTCAGTATGTAAATGAAGGTGACCGACTCTACCGTATTGAGAACTTTACTTCTTTGTGGCTTGAAGCGGAACTCTATCCAAACGAAACACGCTTCATTAAAATTGGTGACAAAATCAGTATTCGTGTTAGTGGATTTGAATCAGAATCAATAATAGCAACAGTAAATTTCTTGAGTCCAGAGTACAATGCAAATTCACAAATCACAGTAATGCGTGCTTCTTTGAGTAATTCAGATTTACACTTCAAACCAGGTATGCAGGCACAGGTACTCTTCACGCACTCATCTCGTAAAGCACTAACCATTCCGGTGGACGCCATTATACGAGACGCTAATGGAACACATGTATATGTACAATCCGAACAAAACACCTTCGTGCCGCGAATGGTAAAAATTGGTGTGGAGAATTTTGAGCAAGTGGAAATCACATTTGGTCTTGAGGAAAATGAAATTGTTGCCGTTAGTGGTGCTTACCTACTGTATTCAGAATTGATTTTAAAGAAAGGCACAGACCCAATGGCGGGTCATACTCACTAGATAATATGAAGGAGTGTTGTAAAACAGCATTTGAAAATAAACCTAGCCCCCTTGCCAAATGGGCGAGGCGTGGCCTTTGTATCATCATTTCCGTCATTATCCTTATCACCGCCCTAAGTCAATTTAAATTTTTAAACCTTAATTCAT
>DPSB01000064.1:0-2095 GCA_003537495.1 Cytophagales bacterium
TTTCACAAATAGGTGTAAATATTGTGGGCAGACTTACGCGCGAAGGTGGTCTGATCAATCAGAAAGGTTTTACGCATGCTGAAATATGTGAGCTCGTTTTAAATCGCGATGGTAACAAATTGGTTACGGATGAATTGCTTCCATTCGAGATTGTAAATCAGAAAATCGAAGATCTGGAGTTTGAAGTTTTTGTTCCGGCTGCAGCATCGCGGTTAGTTACGAAAGATCAAGTTGATCGCATGATGAATTCGGGCGTGGAAGTTTTTTCGTGTGGTGCCAATGTTCCGTTTGCCGATCCGGAAATATTTTTTGGAACAACAGGTTTATATGCCGATGAAAAGATTTCCATCATTCCTGATTTTATTGCCAACTGTGGTATGGCGCGCGTGTTTGCTTACTTTATGGAAAAAGAAGTAAGCATGACTGATGAGGCAATCTTTTCGGACATCAGCAATACAATTTTAAAAGCCATGCAGAAAACCCATGCTGCCAACAATAAAAAAACGAGGCTTGCACAAGCCTCGTTTGAAATAGCGTTAAAGCAATTGGTTAATTAAACTGGTGGATGTACCGCCAAATAAGGTTGAATGATGAGATAGATAATAGCTCCGGCAAAATAACCTAACATCGCCAAAAGCGAGATACGTTTCAGGTACCAGATAAAATCAATTTTTTCCATACCCATAACGGCAACACCCGCAGCCGAACCGATAATTAAAATACTACCACCGGTACCCGCACAATAGGCAAGATATTCCCAGATCAGGTGATCCTGATAATATACATTCATATCGTACATGCCCATGCTGGCGGCAACCAACGGCACGTTATCTACTATGGCAGATAGAATACCAATTAAGGTTATGATGATGCGTTGATCGCCCAATGTTGAATCCAGCCAACCAGAGAAACTTGTTAAAATGTTCATGGATTGCAACGCACCTACAGCAAGCAAAATGCCGAGGAAGAAAAGCACACTCGGTACATCTATCCGCGTAAGCGCACCAGCAGCGGTGTAAGGTCGCTTCTCCGCTTCATCCATGTCGGGGTTAATAAGTTCTGATACTACCCACAACACGCCTAACGCTAACAACATGCCGAGGTAAGGTGGAAGATGCGTTACGGTTTTGAAAATTGGTACTGAAATTAAACCGCCAACTCCCATAATAAGCATGGTTAGTTGTCCTTTAATAGGTTTTCCATTTACATGGCCGTGACCGTGTCCGCTTGTTGATTCCTGATGATGACTACCGGCATGACCCAACTCGCCTTTAAGTGTGAATTGTAAATAAATTAATGGAACCACCATACACACCAAACTTGGAAGGAACAGTGTGAGCATAATATTGCCTGATGAAATCTGGCCACCAATCCAAAGCATGGTAGTAGTAACATCACCTATGGGCGACCACGCACCACCGGCATTGGCTGCAATTACAATCATACCGGCAAAGAATAACCGCATGTCTTTATTGGGAACCAGTTTGCGGATAAGCGAAATCATTACAATGGAAGTTGTGAGGTTATCCAGAATGGCTGATAGAATAAATGTTACACTACAGATAATCCAAAGCAGTTTCTTGGGGTTTCGGGTATTGATGCGATCGGTAATAATTTTAAAACCCTGGTAGGCATCTACTAACTCTACAATAGTCATGGCACCCATCAGGAAAAACAGAATAGCCGCAATCTCACCTAAATGCTCGGCCAGGTGATGACCAATTTCTTCGATATGATCGGGAGATGAAACCGCATAAATAGTCCAACAGATTACTCCCGTTAGGAGGGCTGATGCGGTCTTATTTATTTTGATAGGATGTTCGAGCGCAATGGCGAGGTATCCAACAACGAAGAGGATGATAACAATTGCTTCCATAGGCAATCAGGTTGGTAGTAGGTAAATATAAAATAAAACTTAAGTCTCCGCGAAGGAAGCAAGATAAATATTGCAGGCCAGCGCAGATATTAATTTTGGGTTATAAAACTGATAAACGGCAGCTCTTGAAATATAACAAGCACCAAAAACGGTTTTTGAATTCAGGATTTGGCTGAATAGTTTTTTTGCTGGCCGATAAATACGGCACCCAATACCAGG
>DPSB01000064.1:2364-3745 GCA_003537495.1 Cytophagales bacterium
AGCTGTTCCCAACCAGGTGTAAGATGTTAACGGCTCGTTTAAGAGCAAGGCAGAAAGCATAAGCCCGAAAATAGGACAGAGGTATAACCAGAAAGATGCCTTTACGGCATCGGTCTTTAATAAAATAAGCCAAAGGTTAACGGCTACAATCGAAACGGGTACCACTAGCCACAGCAACGAAAACCAGAAAGAAGTATCGAATTGGTTGGAGCCGGGTTGGTGCATGAATAAAGCAAACGGAGCAGTCATTAATCCACCCATTAAAACCTGCCAGCCATTAATGCTTACCCGATCCAGCGTCCACTTTTGCCCGGCATAATAAACCGCACCAATAGAATAGGTAATCATACTAAGGCCCAATAACACTAACCCGACTACAGAAATAGATTCAAGTTGCAAAAGCGGGTAAGAAGCAACCAGCACTCCGGCAAGGCCCAGCGTAATGCTACCCCATTCTAACCATTTTACTTTTCGTTTATTAAGTATGGAAGAAAGCAGACTAATGAACAAAGGATTGAGTGCAATGGCCAATGCAGTGATGCCTGCGGTAATAAACTGAAGCGCTATTATAAAAATGCCCAGATAAAGCGCAGTGTTGAATGCACCAAAGATGGCCAGGTGTTGCCATTCTTTACCAGATGGTACACGATACTTTTTTAATAGGTGAGCATAGGCTAAAAGTATTACACCGGCTATCAGAAACCGGATGGTGAAAAAGAATAATGGCTCGGCTGAGGTTAACCCAAACTTACCGGCAATGGAAGCCGAAGCCCAAAGCACCGAAAAGGAAAGACCAGTTAGCAGATAAGTTGTATTGTTTTTTTTCACGAACTGACAATAATAGAAAAAGCTGCTCATAGTTTTTTATGAGTAGCTTCTTTTCTTAGCTAACAAATACTTGGCCACTAATACACAAGTCACAAAGCTTATTTGTACATAATACAATTCAAGAAAGCTTAGTGTCTTGGTGGCCTCGTGGCCTCTTGTGTTAAAGAATTTTACAGATTAAACAATCCGCTATTTAAAAGTGTAAGTGCTTTTTCTTTGTGAGCCGTTCCGACAAGAATAGAAATATTGTTTGGACTTCCACCATACGAAACCATACGAATAGGAATTTGTGCCAACGATTGAAACACATCTTTTAGCACACCTTCTTTTTCTGACAGGTGATTGCCCACAATGCAAATGATAGACTGATCGGTATCAACTTCAATCGTTCCAAAACTTTTTAGCTCTTCCAGAATCAGGTTCAGGTTTTTATTATCGTCAATAGTAACTGAAACCGCTACTTCCGAAGTAGAAATCATATCGATGGGTGTTTTGTAGCGCTCAAACACTTCAAACACTTTTCTTAAAAAGCCATACGCCAGCAACATGCGCG
>DPSB01000187.1:0-4008 GCA_003537495.1 Cytophagales bacterium
AAAATGCGAAAGGGTTTGTATCAAGCCGGTTTGGATTCGGCTGTGGTAGATTCCATTTACCAGGCTTCGGTTCAGGATTCAACGGAAGTTGATTTGGTGTACTCGCTCGGAAATGATAAACCAACCATTAAAAAGAAACAGAATCCCAACAGCATTAATTTTTCTGATATTGAGTATAAAACTTTTGAAGAATATGACTCAGTTCAAAATACATTAGCCGAAGAAGAACGCGATGGTTGGTTTACCAGACTATTTAGTCGCAGAGCGATTGAACTAAAAGCTCGCTACAAAGAGGACGATTCCGGCAAACGATTTTCAGAAGATTTCATGTCGGCCTTCTCCAGTCAGTTTTCGACTGTGCTGTTTTACCTGTTGCCGGTTTTTGCGTTACTGTTTAAGTTGTTGTACGTGCGCAGAGATTTTTATTATTCCGAGCATTTAGTGTTTGCCATCTTCTATTATAATTTCTTTTACCTGGCCGCATCGGTTTACTTGCTGATGTCGTTTATCCCGTATGTGGGTGGTATTATCAATTTTATGATCAGCCTGTGGATGATCGCTTATTTGCCAATTGCGATGAAAAAGATGTACAAACAAAGTTGGCGTAAAACCATTTTTAAATTCGTACTGTTTTCATTTGCGTTTATGCTCTGTCTGGGAATAGGCACCGGAATCAGTGCCATGATAATTTTGTTCAATCTTTAAAAGATGCTGCAATCCAAAACACCATTAGCTGAACGCATGCGGCCTTCCAAACTGGAAGACTTGATTGGACAAGAGCATTTGGTTGGGCCGAACGGAATTATCCGCATCGCCATACAAAGTGGTAATGTTCCTTCCATGATTTTATGGGGCCCGCCTGGAGTAGGTAAGACTACTATTGCCAACATTATTGCCAATGAAGTAAAGCGACCGTTTCAGATGTTGAGCGCCATCAGTGCCGGAGTAAAAGATATTCGCGATGTAATTGATCAGGCAAAAAGAACCAGTCGCATGATTTTGTTTATCGATGAAATTCATCGGTTTAATAAATCGCAACAAGATGCCTTGCTCGGTGCTGTTGAAAAAGGAACGATTACCTTAATAGGGGCCACCACCGAAAATCCTTCCTTTGAAGTAAACTCGGCTTTGCTTTCGCGATGCCAGGTTTACACGCTCAAAGCACTAGATGAAGGTTATCTGGTGAAATTAGTAGAGCAAGCACTTTCAAGAGATACTGAACTTAAGAATAGAAAAGTTTCTGTTAACGAATATCAGGCGTTGATCAATATTAGTGGAGGCGATGCGCGCAAACTTTTAAATCTTGTCGAACTAATCTGTGAATCTGTGGCCGGTGAGGTTGTGATTACAAACGATCTGGTGATGCAGGTAGCACAAAAGCACATTGCTATTTACGATAAGAGTGGTGAACAGCATTACGACATCATCTCTGCGTTTATCAAATCCATCCGCGGAAGCGATCCCAATGCTGCAGTGTATTACCTGGCGCGAATGATTGAAGGGGGAGAAGATGTAAAGTTTATTGCCCGCAGAATGTTGATACTGGCATCGGAAGATATTGGCAATGCCAATCCGACCGCATTGGTTTTGGCAAGCTCCACATTTCAGGCTGTAAATGTGATTGGCTACCCTGAAGCGAGGATTATTCTTTCGCAATGCGCTATTTACCTGGCAACTTCAGCTAAAAGTAATGCGAGTTATGTGGCGATTGATAATGCTATCAGTACCGTGCAACAGACGGGCGACTTACCCGTGCCGTTAGCCATTCGAAATGCACCAACCAAACTGATGAAAGACCTTGACTATGGAAAGGGGTATCAATATGCACACGAGTTTCGTAATAACTTTGTGACCATGGAATTTTTACCCGATGCTATAAAAGGAACCAAGTTCTACGAGCCCGGAAAAAATGCCCGCGAAGAAGAATTGCGGAATCATTTAAAGAAGTTGTGGGATAAGAAGTATAATTATTAATAGAGGAAGTTTATAGGCTTACGTACTAGTTACCAGTAACCAGATGCAAAGACTGCTTTTCGAATCATCACCACTGTTTATATTCCTCTGTGCAGGGGCAGGCGTTGGCTATGCGTACTTATTGTACAAAGCGCGGCATACGTGGAGTAAAACCATAAACAGAACTTTGTTTGCGTTACGCGCGGTGTTGGTTTTTTTTCTGGCGGTGTTGTTGTTGGGGCCGGTACTGAAGCTGATCACCAATCAATATGAAAAGCCTACATGGGTTTACCTGGTTGACTCGTCTTCGTCCATAGCCGAAGCAATGGATTCACTTGATCGTGAGCAATTGATTCAAACAATAAATGCCTCGCGCGAAGCAGTTAGGGAACAAGGGTATGAAAGCGAACTACAAGATCTTTCCGGTAATAAAATAGATAATCTGGTTTTTAATACGCCAGCATCCGATCTCAATCGGGGTATTCAAAACATTGTGCATCAGTATGAAGGTCGCAACTTAGCTGGAATTGTTTTATTGTCGGATGGAATATATAACTCTGGTGCTTCGCCTGTTTATGCTCCTGTGCGGGTTCCGGTTTACACGCTCGGTGTGGGCGATACAACTGCTCGCGTTGATCTTGTGCTGAAGAATGTGGCCTTTAACAAAGTAGCATATGAAGGCAATAAGTTTCCGGTGCGGGCACAAGTGTTGTTGCAGGGTGTCAGCAATCAAAATTTAACAGTAACTGTTTCCAAAGAAGGTAAAGTTGTCTCTACACTTAATAAGGATTCGCAGAGCAAATCGTTTTTGGAATTTGATTTTCAGCTTGAGGCTGATAAAAAGGGTATTCAGCGATTTGATGTTTCGGTAAAGGCATTAAGCGGTGAAACCAATCTGCGAAACAATGCAACCAGTATTTTTATTGAAGTAGTGGAGGGCAAGAAGAAAATTGTAATGATTGCGCCCGCACCGCATCCGGATATAAAGGCTTTAAAAACCGTAGTTGAAAAAAATTCAAATTATGAATTCATCGTTCACATTCCGGGTGTGGCTGAAGCCGATGCTGAATTGTTAAAACCGGGAGCTGCTGAGCTTTTTATTTTCCATCAGGTAATCGACAACAGCGGAAAAACTACAGCACTGTTTCAGACCTTGTATAAAAGCAATGCCTCGGTACTATTAATGATTGGCAGTAACAGCAACCTGCGCCAATTGGCTGCTTATCAGATTCCAGTTCAGTTCGAATCGTTCGGTGGCCAGTGGGATGATGTAACGCCTGTGATAAATAGTAACTTCCGCGATTTCGGTTTTTCAGAAAACACCAACGGAATTTTTTCGCGCTACCCGCCAGCCGATGTGCCCTTTGGAAAATTTACATGGCCTGTTGCTGCAAATGTTTTGTTGTATCAACGGATTGGAAGTGTATCAACGGATCGACCGATGTTGTTTACATGGCCCGATAATAACCGGAAGCTGGCCGTGCTGATTGGTGAAGGCATCTGGCGGTGGCGCATGAATGAGTTTGCCGATACCGGTAACACCGTTGCGTTTGATGAGTTGTTTTCTAAACTCGTGCAATACATGAGCACGCTGGAAGACAAACGCAAATTCAGAAGTTTCCCTTTACAAAACGAATTTTCAGATGCTGAGCCAGTGGTGATTGAAAGCCAGGTGTACAACGATTTGTTTGAGTTGATTTACGGCAACACCATTAAACTGGAAGTGCGCAACGAAAGTGGTGTGGTTTCCAACTACAGTTATGTAATTAGTCCGGGAAGTGCGAGGTACCGCATTGGCGGATTGAAAGAAGGCGTATATCGGTTTACGGCATCAACCGTGGTGAACGATAAGACCGAAGCGGTGAGTGGCCAGTTTCTGGTGCGGGCACAAAACCTGGAAGCACAAAACCTGACTGCTGATTTTGGATTGCTGCGCACGCTGGCACAACAAACAGGCGGTAAGTTTTATCGAGCCGATCAGGCAAATCAACTCGCTACCGATTTACAACAAACCAAAGCTGCAAGCCTGATCCACACCGAAGAAACTTTCAATCA
>DPSB01000187.1:4256-7964 GCA_003537495.1 Cytophagales bacterium
TAACCTGAAGTGGGTTTTCTTTTTACTGCTTGCGCTGATCAGTGCCGAGTGGTTTATAAGAAAGTATTTGGGTGGGTATTAGTTTGCAGGAAGCAATTGCAATTAAAGTCAAGACAGTAACAATCAAAGATCCCTCAATTCCAAACTCACCTCCAGTAAGGTAGTGTGAAGTTGACAGGTAATTTAAGGTGAATACTCCTGTGTCGTTACGACCGCTAACAGCAAAACCCAATACAGCTTGTGTCAAATTCCAGGTGAAGTGAACACCAATAGGTACCCATAAATCTTTGCTATTCAGATACACGATAGCCATGAGTGCACCGGACAGAAATATGTTTACAAATCCGATTAGGCCGAAATGGGGATTCCCAAAATGGAATGCAGAAAAAATTAATGATGATAGGATGATTGCTAAATTCTTGGATAGTTTTTCTGTCAGATTATTAAGAATGTAGCCTCTGAACATAATTTCTTCTGTTATGGCAACCAGCATGAATACTAGAATTAAGAAGGGTAGGTTTTTCAGCGAATGATATTCTGGTTTTACCAGATTAAAGGCAAACATAAGCAAGCAACAAAGTAAGATTAGAATAAAACCAAGGCCGCTGCCTGTGAAAAATCCCCTTGGATTCCATTTGAAGAATTTATCGATTGATTCCTTTTCAACTTTTTGTTTTACAAACCAGAATGAAATGAGTGTAGCCACTGAAATAGATACATAAATAAGTAATGTGAATAGAGGATCATCAGCACCCATGCGCTCATACTCTTCCATTGTAATTCCAATCGTCTCTGAATAGAAAGGGATAACAAGTATCAGGTAAGAGGCAATATTAGCCAGTATCCAGATTCCAAAGAATTGAAAAAGCCGTAGCCAATTGCTAGATTTTTTGTTTAACTCTTTTGTCATAAGAATAGTTTAAGACTTCCGTATTTAAGCCTTAAATGCTTTAGCCATTAGCCCCCTTTCAGATTTTGTGATACCCAATCGTTCAGCAATCTTATTCCAATTACTAACGGATGCAGTTATGGTGTCAATAATTTTGTCAGCTTGTTTCTGCGAAATTCGAAAATAGGGCGAAACTTCTCTGGCAAGATCCAAATCAAGGGAATTGTCCTTTTCAGAAATGTTCAGACTAAGCCCCATTCCATTTTCTACTGGATTAATATCATAAGCTGGCGAAAGTCTCCAGCCCTTATCTGAAAGAATGAAACCATGATTTCGTAAATGGTCATCGGTATTACTCACTGTTATATAGAAGACTATTCTTCGCCATAACTCTTCGAGGTCAGCGCTGGGTTGTGCACCATGTTGTATAATAAATTCAGCGAGGTCTAAGTAACTAACTCCTTGTTGGTGGTTAGTGCCATCCGTATGGCCCAGTAATGTCATAGCAGAAGCAAAATGAATTCGTCCACCATGCTTTGTGCGGTCAAAGCGTTTTGTTAAAAAAGTATGCTGCTTACTGTAATACTTGCCAGTGACTGCTTCAGCTACGAGAAGCCCTGCATTTACAGCCAATTCATGAACGACCATTTCCCACCCACCTGTATTTATGGTATCGTTTTTACTTGGAAACTTTGCTATCCACAAATTTCCGTCTTTGTCTAACACGCTTGCTTTGGGTCTTGCTCCGCCCAAAGATGAGCCAGGTGCCATTAACAGGTTCAACCATTTTATTTTTAGAAAGTCATCTGTATCATCTTCTTCCAATCTAAAGCTTGCCTCCTCTAATTCACTTATGGAAGTCCAAGGAGGCGTAGCCATCTCTTTATTATTATTTAGGAACTCTCCTGTTTCGATTTCTTTAAATCGAAGTGCGCCCATTCGGTGGCCATCGAAAACTCCAAGTAAATAATCCGTTTCAAAAAGACTTCGTGTTTTCCGCGCTTCTGCGCGAGCAAGTACAGCTTCGCGTCTATTCATTAACATTCTACCCCAACGGTCTGGCGAGGAATCCAGAAAAATTCCGAAGTTGCGCTTATCTTCACCAACATATTGTTGGCCACTGTACAATTGTAAGTCAGGATCTAGTATTTGTGCCTTCCCTGATTTTAACCATGTATCAGAATACTCAAAAGAAAAAATTTCTTTACCTCGAACCTGAGTTGATTGAAGCACACCCATTAGTTTGGGTTGAGAAAGACCAAGCCAATCAGCATATACAAAAACAGTTCGGTGGACTGAGGTTGCCATTTACTTTTGCTTTTTAGGAGCACGTTCTTTTACAAGTAACTTTGCATCCTGCAATCTTCTACCAAGGGCATCATCGCTCGCAACTCCTAGAATATCCTTTTCTAGTCCTAAGACGAATAGCACTTGCATATACAGACCAATTGCCACATTTGGAGATCCTTTCTCAATGGCCCAAAGTGTTGTTCGGCCAATATTTGCCCGTTCGGCTACTTGTTCTGTGCTAAGTTTTCTGCGAAGTCGGGCTAGTTTTATGTTCTCGCCAAAACCAGAAAGAATTTTGAGGTTTTTGGGTAGCAAGAGTGTTTTTTCCTTATCCATAAAGTTCGCAATAACAAACAAATATGAATATATTGTTCACAATAACAAACATTATAGCAATGATTAAGCACAAAAAAGGCGGGTTGCCCCGCCTTTATCTTATTCGCTTTTCTTCTCTTTGGAAGGTGCCTTTGGCTTTTTCGCTTTTATAGTCAGCGTTTCACCGGTGCCTTCGTAGTCGGCAATGATGGTACCGCCTTCGGGCACTTCACCTTTCAGAATTTCTTCTGCTACCGGATCTTCCAGATACTTTTGAATAGCGCGGTTAAGCGGACGTGCACCAAACTGCGGATCGTACCCTTTCTCAGCTAAAAAGTCTTTCGCTTTATCGGTAAGTTCAACATGATAGCCCAGTGTGATAATCCGTGCAAACAATTTGCCCAGTGTAATATCAATGATCTTATGAATGTGTTCGCGTTGCAACGAGTTAAACACAATTACATCATCCAAACGATTTAAAAACTCAGGGCTGAATGCACGCTTCAAGGCACTTTGTATGGTGCTCTTCATGTGCTCTTCTTCGTTCTCGCGCTTGGCTGCAGTTGTAAAACCAATTCCGGCTCCAAAATCTTTTAAGTCGCGAACGCCAATGTTCGAGGTCATAATAATAATGGTGTTCCGGAAATCTACCCTGCGACCCAAACCATCGGTTAGAATACCATCATCCAACACTTGCAACAAGATGTTGAATACATCGGGGTGTGCTTTTTCAATTTCATCCAGCAACACTACCGAGTATGGTTTGCGTCTTACTTTTTCAGTAAGCTGGCCACCTTCTTCATAACCTACATAGCCTGGAGGTGCACCTACCAATCGCGATACGGAGAACTTCTCCATGTATTCGCTCATATCAATCCGCACCAGCGAATCTTCTTTATCGAACAAATAGGTGGCGAGTACTTTTGCCAATTCTGTTTTACCTACACCGGTCGGACCTAAAAAGATAAATGAACCAATTGGTTTCTTCGGATCTTTTAAGCCAACACGTGTACGTTGAATGGCTTTTGTTAATTTCTTGATCGCTTCATCCTGGCCAATCACTTTTCCATTTAACTGATCGCCCATGCCCAGCAACTTATTGCTTTCTTTTTGAGCAATACGATTGGCAGGAATGCCTGTCATCATACCAATTACATCGGCTACGTTGTCTTCAGTAACGGTATATTTTTCAGTGCGGGTTTTTTCTTCCCAGC
>DPSB01000372.1:0-8255 GCA_003537495.1 Cytophagales bacterium
TATGAAGCCTTGGTAGATGTATTGTTGCAATTGGGTGAAACGGAGTTGGCCATGGGTTATCTGCAAAAAAATAACGAAGACAATTTGAAAGCCAAGTTCAAAAATCTGGATGTGAAATTTGAGAATAGCGATAAGAGTAAGATTGTAGAACAAGAGCGTAACATGAAAGCGAAGTTGGATGGCATTGAACAGCAGATTTCGAAAGAAAAGGCATTGCCTACTGATTTACAAAACAAAGAGAAACTAAAAGCCCTGGATGGCACCAAAACGATTGCCGAAGGTGATTACTTGAAGTTTGTGAATCAGCAGGTAAATGTGCGACCGGAGCTTACCAAGTACTTTAATAATAGCGTACAGCCGGTAGAGTTCAGGCGCGAGAAGAAAAATATTCCGGAAGACATGGCTTTGCTCTCATACCTGCCAGGTGAAAACCAGCTTTACATTTTTGTAGCCACACGCGATACCGTTATTGCCAAGATTGTAAATGTAGGCCGTGAACAATTAGGTCGGAATGTAAGCGCTATGTTGAATGTAGCCCGCAACCAGATGGGCGCTTTTGGTAAACTGGATCTTTCGCAGGAAGAAAAATACAGACAAGAGTTGGTGTACACGCAAAAACAAAAAGACAAACTGCTGGTGCCTTTTGAAGAAATGTACCAACACTTAATTGCTCCGGCTGCGGCAGAGATTGCCAACAAAAAGCGATTGGGCATTATTGCCACCGGGGTGTTGAATTATATTCCATTCCAGATGTTGGGTAAAACCCTGGCTAATGGTGAGTTTAATTTACTCGCCAGTCAATTTGCAATTTTTTATGTAAGCTCAACCAATATTCTTCGGTTGGCCGATTCGGAAAGAAATATGAAGATTATTGCTTTTGGTAATCCGGATAAAACATTGCCAAGTACCGAGCGCGAAGTGGCTGAGATTAAAAAATTATATCCGTCCTCTGCGGTGTTTCTGCACGATCAGGCTACAGAAGAAAAAGTAAAAACAGCTGGCGATGATTTTACAGTAATGCACTTTGCTACACACGGTAATTTAGATTATGAAGATTTTACCCAATCTTTTTTAACGATGGCTGGTGGTAAAGATATCGATGGCGATGGTAAGCTTACACTGGAAGAACTGTGGGGCATGGAAGTAATGAATCACTTAGACATTGTGGTACTCTCAGCTTGCCAGACAGCCGTAACCAAAGGTTCATCCGAAAGTTCACCGGTAAGTCCGGCCAGTGGCTTTTTACAGAACGGTGTAAAGAGTGTGGTGGCAACTTTATGGAAAGTAGACGATGAAGCAACCTCATTATTAATGACAGAGTTTTACAAAAACATGCGCACGATGGCCACGATCGATGCCCTGCGCGAAGCGCAGGTTACATTATCGCGCAATCCAAAATACCAACATCCTTACTATTGGGCGGGTGCGATATTGCTGGGCGATTGGCGGTAGAATAAAGGCATAAGCCATAGAGTTGCTTATATTTTAGGTGTGTGCGTAATTTTTATCGGGATAAATTTGACACATGATACCAGAGAGAATACCAATTCATAGACATTGGTTAACTAAAATAACTGCGCCAACATTAATACTCAATCTTAAAAATGCGATTGAGGTACAAAAGTTCACCACCAATATCTTCATTGCTGAACCGATCTATTTGAATAGTTCGATCTTTAGTGTCGTATTTAAACTCATATTCTTTACCGGAAATAGCCTCTGCATATTGAACATCGTTTTTATAACTGGAGGTATAGGTGTAATCGCTGATAATATTTTCGTTGCCGATGGTTCCTTTAAGGTTAAGTAAAGCTGAATAGCCCAGTATGTTTTTATAGGGGTTTACGTGGGTATCGTACTCAATCAGGTTGATAACGATATTATATTCATCTTCAATATTTGTAAACATAAACTCAGCAACATCCTCAATCAGATTGCCGTTTTGAAATGTTAAAATACCTTCTTTCTGCCAATTGGGTGTATCATTGAAACTAAATGTTTGCTGGTATGCGATGGTTCCGTCTTCCTGATGTGTGTAGGTAATGAAATCGAGATCGCCCGTTAACTTATCATTGTTTTGATACTGCGTTAGTTTACCATCGGTATAGGTGTACACGTGTTCGAACCTTATTACGCTGTTTTGGTAATGCTCTATTTTCGTTATCACATCTCCGGTATAGGTAAAAACTTTTTTCTGCGATGGGTTGTAATAGATTTCCAGCAGTTTGGTACCATAGTATGTAAATTTTCCTTTCAATTCGCCTGCTGAGGAACCATCTGGATAAAGTTCGGATACTACCTGCGGCAAACCTAAAACATTGTTATCAGGATTAACATCCTCATCGCCTGAACAGGCATCGAGTAAAATCAGCCCGACAAAAGCCAGTATTAAAAAAAGTACTTTACAAAAACGCTGTTTGTATAAGTTACCAGACATAAAAAATTAGAATTTGGTAGGATGAATCAGTCAGCACCGAAGTCGTGGTAAAACCAGAACCTTTAGCCGACTTCCGGATTTTAGTTTATGATTGCAACAATTACTTCTTCACTTCTTGCACGGCAATGCTCAACTCTTTTAATTGTTCATCCGAAATAGTGGAAGGGGTATCGATCATCATATCTCGGCCTGAATTGTTTTTAGGGAAAGCAATAAAGTCGCGAATGGAATCCGCACCACCAAACAATGAACACAACCGATCGAATCCAAAGGCAATACCACCGTGTGGCGGAGCGCCAAACTCGAATGCATCCATCAAAAAGCCAAACTGTTTTTTAGCTTCTTCATCGCTAAAGCCTAAATGTGTAAACATAAGTTGCTGTGTAGCGCGATCGTGAATCCGGATGGAACCACCACCTACTTCGGTTCCGTTAATCACCATATCGTATGCATTGGCGCGCACTGCACCGGGGTTGGTGTCTAACAACTGAATGTCCTGCGGCTTGGGCGAGGTGAACGGATGGTGCATGGCATGCCAGCGATTGGTTTCTTCATTCCATTCCAATAATGGAAAGTCGATTACCCATAAGGCTGCAAACTTATTTTTGTCGCGTAAGCCAAGTGCATCGCCCATCTTTAAGCGCAATTCATTCAATGCCTTTTGTGTCTTGGCAGTTTCGCCTGAGAGTACCAGTAATAAATCACCGGGTTGCGCATTGAATTTTTCGGCCCACTGTTTTAGATCTTCGCTTGAATAAAACTTATCTACCGATGATTTGAAAGTGCCATCGGTTTTGTATTGCACATACACCAATCCTTTGGCACCAATCTGCGGGCGTTTTACAAACTCCGTAAGTTCGTCTAATTGCTTGCGGGTATATTCTGCACAACCTTTTGCACAAATACCTACTACAACTTCAGCAGAATCAAAAACACCGAAACCTTTTCTGCGTGCCAGGTCTGCTCCCCTCTCCTCCGGAGAGGGGCTGGGGGTGAGGTAAACGAACTTCATGTCGAAGCGAGTATCGGGTTTATCCGAGCCGTAGTATTTCATGGCATCGGCATACGTCATGTGTGGTACCGATGGCATATCGATACCTTTTACAGTTTTGAATAGGTGCCGAACTAACCCTTCGAACGTATTGAGAATATCTTCCTGGGTGATGAAGGCCATCTCGCAATCGATTTGCGTAAACTCTGGCTGGCGGTCGGCTCTTAGATCTTCATCGCGAAAGCATTTTACAATTTGATAGTAGCGATCAAACCCAGAAACCATCAGCAATTGCTTAAAGGTTTGTGGCGATTGCGGCAATGCATAAAACTCACCGGGATTCATCCTCGATGGCACCACAAAATCGCGCGCACCTTCGGGTGTTGATTTGATTAATACCGGAGTTTCTACCTCAATGAAGTTTAAACTATCTAAATAGATGCGTGTTTGCTGGGCTACTTTATGGCGCAATTGTAAATTTTCGCGTACCGGATTTCTACGTAAGTCGAGGTAGCGGTATTTCATGCGCAGGTCATCGCCACCATCGGTATTATCTTCTATGGTGAAAGGCGGAACTTTTGAAGCGTTGAGTACTTCGAGCGAAGTAACTTTCACTTCAATATCACCTGTTGGCATCTTGTCATTTTTAGAAAGACGCTCTACTACCGTGCCTTGTACTTTCAGCACATATTCGCGGCCAAGTGTTCGTGCTATTGCGAGGGCTGCAGCATCGGTTTTACCTTCTTCCAGAAAAAGCTGGGTTATACCGTAGCGGTCGCGCAAGTCGATCCATAGCAGGCTGCCTTTATCGCGGGTACGTTGCACCCATCCCGTAAGGGTAACAGTTTTATTTACATCGTTTAGCCTAAGCTCGCCACAGGTATGAGTTCTTAACATGGTAATTCTTAAATTTGGGTGCGCAAATTAATAAAGGTTGCCCGTTATATAGAGTGCACACACCTTTTTCGTTATAAAATGACTATGAAGAGATTCCTTGTTTTCCTGTCGATTGTTAGTCTGTTCGGTTTTTCACCTGATAAGTTGATTAAAACCAAAGTGGCTGATGGTATTACTATTTCATTACCGGCCGAGCTTTCGCCCATGACCACGGACGATATAATTCAACGTTACCCTTCCGTACGGGCCCCGCTGGCCGCTTATACTGATTTAAACCGTACCCTCGATTTTAGTGTGAATATCTCCGCTACCCAGTGGCCGGATGCCAACCTGGAGATGGCGCAGAAATTTTTCAAGGCCAGCATTCAAAGTTTTTACGACAGGGTGGATATTATTGATGAAGGCGTACACGAGGTGCATAAAAAGAAACTGATTTTTCTGGAATTTGAATCGCGTGTAAACGGGAACAAGATGGTGCTAGGTGAACAACAACCGGTGTATCGGTATACTTACATTCAGTATTTGGTGGAGCCGGGGCGAACACTGGTATTTTCTTTCAACTGCCCCAAAGCTTCTAAAGAAGACTGGCAAGAGAATGTACGTGCTATGATGAAGACGGTAAGGATTAAGTAGGACATTTCATCATTCATGTTGGATATTTATACAGACGACTACTTCATGCGCGAAGCTTTGAAAGAAGCCCGCAAAGCATTTGATCTTGGCGAAGTGCCGGTAGGAGCAGTGGTGGTTTGTCAGAATAAAATTATTGCCCGGGCGCACAATCAAACTGAACAACTAACCGACTCAACTGCACATGCGGAGATGCTTGCGATTACCTCTGCCTTTAATTACCTCGGTTCGAAATACCTGAGCGAGTGTTCACTTTATGTTACGCTGGAACCTTGCGTGATGTGTGCTGGAGCATTACACTGGGCACAACTACAACAATTAGTGTTTGGCGCAAGCGATGTACAGCGTGGTTACTCATTGGTCAGTTCGCCCTTGCTGCATGCCCGCACAACTATAAAGCGGGGAGTTGGTGAGCAGGAGAGTAAAATTCTTTTACAGGAATTTTTTAAAAGACTTAGGGAGTGATAAAATAAAAAAAGCTACCGATTTAGGTAGCTTTTCCTTAAAGTTTAAGTCGCTTTGATTAAGCTTCTTTAGCCTTTTTAGCTTTCGCCTTATCGTCCACTTTTTTGCCGTTTTTGTGTTCACCCATGATGATTACATCTTTGGTGGTTTCGTATTGCTTTGCGGCCTGCATCATGGCCACATAGCTATCGCGAATCAAAATAGTACCTGATTTTGCGCCTTTGTTGCGTACTTCCAGCCAAAAACCGTCTTTTTTCTTCTTAGGTAATACAGGAGGTCTGCCCATGTTTTATTGTGTTTTGTTGATTTTTAAGCCAAAATGGCCTACTTGGTTAACCGCTGAACGCTGCGTTTGGTTCAACTGGCCGCGAAGATACCAAATCGGGCCCAAATTTCCTTCTGAAACCTCAAAGCAGGTATGGCGGCACCGGTACGCCAGCCTTTAAAGCTGGGTCGGCTATAAGAGTTTTGCGTTCTAATTTCAGCGGCTGCACTCCGGCCCAAACATTCAAATCATAATCTTCTGCATCGTCTTTAGGTGGCCCAACCCGCACCTTGGCTGAGGCTTCTTTAATTTCAAAACCCAACACCATCGTAGCTTTCCATTCACCTTCAGTTGGTTTGCGCACATCATCCCAACGGCCTGAGCACATTTTATTGGTGAATACTTCCAAAGCCATGTATAATTCTTCCTTGTCGGAAATCAGTTCGGGTTCACTGAATAAAACCACCGAACGATAATTAACCGAATGATGAAAAGCAGAGCGCGCCAGAACCATGCCGTCAAGCAATGTAGCGCTTATGCATACCGGTAATTTTTTATGCTGCAATTCGCGCATGTAAAAACTGCCCACCGAGCCGTGGATGTAAACCTTGTTGCCGATCCTGCAAAAACCTGTTGGAATTTGAAACGGTTGTCCGTCCAGCGTAAATGCTACTGTACAAACAAGCGCTTCATCCAAAATGGAATAAACAGTTTCAGTATCATATACACCACGCTTTGGTAAACGTGTGATCTCAGTTTTGTCGGTGATGGGGAAGTTACTCATGGTGTTTATCTTTTTCTATATTCTTTACATGTCAGAATGAGCTTGTCGAAGTCTACTTTATCTTCAAAACAATCTTGCCAAACTGGTTGGCATTTTTCATGCGTTGAAAAGCCTGATCGATTTGTTCGAGTGGATATACCTGATCGATAACCGGTTTCAGGTTTCGACTCTCCAACAAATCCAACATCGATAAAAATTCATCGCGCGTACCCATGGTAGTGCCATGAATAGAAATCTGTTTCCAATACAACAAGCGTGTAGGTACATCGGGAATATTGCCTGCGGTGCGACCAAAGATTGCAATGCGCCCACCGGGCATCATCAGATCAAACAATTGCGAAAATTGTGGTCCACCGGCACTATCAATTACAATGTCAAAACCTCCGGCTTCTTTTAAGGCTTGTTGTGTCCACTGTGGATCGGTGTAGTTAAAGCCTTGTATCGCACCTAATGATTTTGCCTTTTCAATTTTTTCGTTTGAGCTTGAGGTAACATACACGCGTGCCTGGTAAGCAACTGCAAACTGCATAGCCCATAGTGCAGCACCACCACCAATACCGGTTATCAATACTTTTTCTTTCGCGCGTAAGCGGGCTTTCGAAAACAACGCCCGATATGCTGTTAATGCCGCTAACGGTACGGCCGCAGATTCTTCAAAACTTAAATGCTCAGGCTTTTCAAAAATTTGTTTTTTCGAAATGCAGATGTAATCACTGAATGTACCCGAATCAGGGTAGCCCAGAATTTTAAAAGTGTCACCTTGTACAATCGGATTATTACCCCAGTTCAAGCTGGGATTAATAATTACTTCCGCACCTACCAATAATGGGTCGGCATCTTCGCCTACATCTTCAATTATACCACAACCATCCGAACCTAAAATTACAGGTTGGGTAGGTGAACTATCTTGCTGCAACCACAAATCGCGATGATTGAGTGCTGCGTAATGCAGACGAATCAATACTTGATCTTTAACCGGTTTTGGTTTTTTGATCTCACGAACCTCCAAAGGCAAATTTTGCCCGGTAAAAAATGCGCCCCGTATCACAACTTATCGTATGATGTGGTTCCAGTTGTATTTATCGGCAGCAGCACCACTACGGATTTCAGCTAACTTGTTCTTAACGCGAAGTTGAAAACTATTGTCCTTAACTTCGGGTAAATGATAGTCGGTACCGTTTATATTAATCGTAGCAATAGGCGAAACAACTGCAGCTGTTCCGGCACCAAAACCTTCCGTTAACGTTTTGTTTTGCAATCCCTTCTCTATTTCTGCTACGCTCACTTTTCTTTCTTCAACCGTAACACCCATATCTTTTGCAAGCGTTATGACTGTATTGCGGGTAACGCCATCCAGAATAGAAGAAGAGAGTGCTGGCGTAATCAGGTTATTGTCGAGCACAAACATGATATTCATGGCACCCGACTCATCAATGTACTTATGTTCTTTGGCATCGGTCCAGATTACCTGGTCGAACCCTTGCTCGCGTGCTTGTTGCGTAGGATAAAACGCACCACCGTAGTTACCGGCACACTTGGCAAAACCGGTTCCGCCTTCAGCTGCGCGTACATATTCCAATTCAACTTTTAATCTTACAGGTTTGCTGAAGTAAGGTCCCACCGGGCTGGTAAGAATCACAAAAAGATATTGATCAGAAACTTTTACACCCAGCTTTGCTTCGGAGGCAAAAACAACCGGCCTCAAATACAACGAACTGCCGCTATCTTTTGGAACCCAGGCCGAATCTGCTTTAACAATCGCTTCTAATCCATTTACAAAAAGTTC
>DPSB01000372.1:8564-9172 GCA_003537495.1 Cytophagales bacterium
CATACACATCCGTTCCAACGAGCGGTTCAGTCGTTTATGGTGGCGTTCTACTCTGAAAACATTAATGGCACCATCGTTCATGTGAAATGCTTTCATACCTTCAAACACCGCCTGACCGTAATGCAACGAGAGCATGGCTGGGCTCAGCATCAAATCACCATATGGAATAATTTGTGGATCCTGCCAGGTACCCTTATCGTACTTAGCTACCAGCATGTGATCGGAAATATAATTACCGAAACCAAGATTGCTAAAATCCACAGTGCTTAACCTGGACTGGGTTGTTCTTTTTACGGGTATGGAAGTAGTGATGGTCATAAAGCTTAAAGGTTTGTATCAGTAAAGATATTATAAATGTGGAAGTAAAACATCGGGTTGGTAAGGTTAATCCAACAGCCTGCGGTGGTAGTTAACCTGACCCAAATGATAACCTAAGTGAACAGCCAAATGCACCAGAAAATATTCGGTGGAGGTCTTCTCTTTCAGAACTAATAGCGGGTATTCAGCTTTTAAAATTTTTTCATCAACTCCTGGAAGTACTGTGTTAATCATGACAAGAGTGGCTTCTATTTTTTTAATTAGCTCTGTCCGGGGAATATTTTTCAAGG
>DPSB01000587.1 GCA_003537495.1 Cytophagales bacterium
CCGATGCCCGGTATCTGTTCAATCTCGGTAACGAATGTATTGCTGCTGCGCTTTAGTCGGTGGAATGTAATGGCAAACCGGTGCGCTTCATCGCGGATGCGTTGTATCAATAGCAACGCAGGCGATTTCTTACTGATCAACAACGGCAGGTTGTCTTCCGGGTAATAAATTTCTTCCAACCGTTTGGCAATACCAATAATCGGAATCTTACCATAAAGTCCAAGTTCTTGTAACGCCTCGCATGCACTGCTTAATTGTCCTTTGCCACCGTCAACAATAATTAACTGCGGATACTCGCCTTGCTCTTCCATAATGCGTTTGTAACGCCTGGTTACAATTTCTTTCATGGAAGCAAAATCGTTGGGACCAACAACGGTTTTAATATTAAAGTGCCGATACCCTTTTTTGTCGGGCTTACCATCTACAAAGCGCACCATCGAAGCTACCGGTGATGTGCCCTGAAAGTTGGAGTTATCGAAGCACTCAATAATTTTTGGGTATTGCAACAAGCGCAGGTTTTCCTGCATAATGTGCAACACTTTATTCTTCTTGCCTTTGAGTTCTTCTTTGCGGATTTCTTTTTCGCGTTTCTGATACAACGCATTCTTTAGCGACAAGTCAACCAACTTTTTCTTATCACCAATCTGTGGCAGCACATTTTCAAATCCATCTGCTTTAACGGTAAGCGGAATATTGGTGTACACCTCAGGATTATTGCTGCGGTAGGTGGAGCGTAACTCCTGCACTACAAGACTAAGAATGTCTTCGTCTGTTTCTTCCAGCTTTTTCTTTACCTCAATATTCTTAGAGAAGATAATAGAACCTTCTTTGATTTGCATGTAGTTGATGTACGCATCTGTTTCAGTGCTGGTAATGGTAATTACATCAATGTCTGTAAGCTTACGATTTACAACCAACGATTTGGTTTGGAATTTTTCGAGCAGTTCTAATTTGTGTTTGAAGGTAGCGGCCTTTTCAAACTCCATTATTTCGGAAGCATTTTTCATTCTAAGTGCAAGTTCGTCTTCGACTACACTTAAATCGCCTTTTAAAATATTGCGCGCCTGTTTAATGTCTTCGAGGTAATCGGTTTCGTTTTGTAATCCTTCGCACGGGCCCTTGCAGTTGCCGATGTGAAACTCCAGGCATACTTTAAATTTTTTCTGTTCAATGTTTTCCTGCGAAAGCAAGAGGTTACAAGTTCGAATAGAATAAATCTGGCGCACCAATTCCAATACACTTTTCATCGACACCACGCTTGAGTAGGGCCCAAAGTATTCGCCTTGTTTGGGAATGTATTTGCGCGTGTAGATAATCCGCGGAAACGGTTCTTTTAAAATGCAGAGGTACGGAAAGGTTTTATCGTCTTTCAGTAAGATGTTATACTTGGGCTGGTATTGTTTAATGAAATTGTTTTCGAGCAACAACGCATCGAACTCGGTGTTGGCCAGTGTAAACTCTATCTTAGTAATCTCACTTACTAATTTTTCGGTTTTGCGATTGTATTGCGATTGCTTGTTGAAGTAGCTTGATACCCGCTTCTTTAAACTTTTAGCCTTGCCTACATAAATCAGTTCGCCTTCCTTATTATAATAGCGGTAAATACCCGGAGAATCGGGGAGGGATGTAACGGTTTCTTTCACTTCATCAAACACCTTGCGAAGGTAGAATTTCTTTCTTCATGATTGTAATAGATTTCTATAACGCGGTTAGGGGACGCACGCCTTTACTACAAGGCGTCATTGCGGTTGGGTAACTTGTTCCCTATATATTGAAGTGAAAAATTTAAATACCCATACCGCAATCCCGGTGAAGTATTGGTGGATGAAATATGAAAGGCTTTTTCACACACCGTTTGTGATTGGATTAAATTTAGAGCTTAATTATGACGAGATCGCGGTATCCCGCGAGGCGGGACGATGACAGTTTCGAATTAAGAAGCTCACGATTTTAGAATTTGAAAATCAGGCGTCAAGTCGGCTTTAAACTTTAGCAGATAGCCGTCAGACGCCTTGTACACAATATCAATGCTTAATATCCCACGGCTCTTCCACATCAACATTAGTAGAGTCGTTAACAGCGTGACGGCTGCAATCCAAGGTCATATCCAATCCGGACGAAGGGCGTTTGAATTGTCCTTTCACAATTCCGGATTGTGGATCGTTGTATAATTTTTTCATAAAAAGATCCCAGATAGGACGAGCCGTTCTTCCGCCTTGCCCGAATACCCATGAGGGGAAATGAATGGCACGTTCATCGCCACCCGTCCAAATGCCGGTAACCAAATCGTGGGTAGCGCCCATGTACCAACCATCTGAGGCATCGTTGGTAGTTCCGGTTTTACCACCAATTTCATTATCGATACGTAATTCGCGACTTAGCCCCAATGAAGATCCACCTTCTTCTTCTGCGCCACCACGCAACATGTAAACCATTTTGTAGGCAGTTTGCTCACCAATAGCTTCGCGGGTTTTCGGATTAAAAAGTTCAATTACATTTCCATTCTTATCTTCAATACGGGTTATGTAAATGGGCTCGGTATAAATTCCGCTATTTACAAAGGTGGCATAAGCGCCTACCATTTCGTAAAGAGAAACATCGCTGGTGCCCAGACATAGCGAAGGCACTGCATCTAACTTACTTTGAATACCAACCCGATGTGCAAACTCTACTACATTCTCGGCTTTTAATTCCTGCATTACCTGTGCGGTAATAGAATTAACAGATTGTGCCATAGCTTTACGGATGGTCATACTCTCACCATGACCACGTGAACCATCTGCATTTAGCGGATACCACGGTGGTTGATTGGGAATATTAAACTGAGGCGCAATATCTTTTTTAATTACGCATGGCGACCAACCAGTTTCCATTGCCAACCCATATACAAATGCTTTAAATGTTGAGCCCGGTTGACGAGTGCCTTGCTTTACGTGATCGTACTTGAAGTATTTGTGATTAATACCACCCACCCATGCTTTAATCTGACCGGTATAAGGATCAACCGCCATGAGCCCGGTTTGAATAAACTGTTTGTAGTATTGCAGTGAATCGAAACTGCTGAAGAGTGTATCACGCTCACCATCCCAGGTAAAAATGGTCATCGGTTTTTTCAGATTCAACATGATCTTGAGGGAGTCTGAGTTTTCGCCATACCGTTCTGCATAGGCTTTATACGCATCAGTCTGGCGAATGCGTCTTTGTAAAAAATCTTTTATCTCACGACCATCTTCATCTACCCACGGGTTGCGACCGCGCTTTTTCCACTCTTCATTAAATTGCTTTTGAAGAGGTTTCATGTGTTCGGCCACAGCTTCTTCGGCATACTTTTGCATGCGGGTATCAATAGTCGTGTAGATTTTTAAGCCGGAGTTGTAAAGGTCAATGCCTCTGTTCTTGCAATACGATAACATGTAATTGCCCAACACGGTGCGGAAGTAAGTAGCTAAACCTTCATTTTGATTTTGGAAACTATACTTCAACTCGATGGGTAAGACTCTTACTGAATCGAATTGTTCCTGCGTTTTTAATTTATAACCATGCCGGTAAAGCTTACCGAGAATTTCATTTCTTTTTCGAAGCGAAGTTTCCGGGTTACGGTTGGGATCAAATAAAGTTACCGCTTGCAACATGCCTACCAACACGGCCGACTCCTGAATATTTAAACTATCCGGCCCTTTATCGAAATACGTTTCGGCTGCTACTTTAATTCCGAATGTATTACTGCTGAAGGTAGCGGTATTCAGATACATCGCGATAATTTCTTCTTTCGTAAAATTCTCTTCCAATTGAATGGAGATAATCCACTCTTTTGTTTTTTGAATGATACGTCTTGGGTATTTACCAAGTTTAGCCAAATGTCCATCCAGACTTTTATCCGGATTCATGGTATAAAGATTTTTGGCAAGCTGCTGTGTAATGGTACTGCCTCCGCCTTTTGGGTTAAGTGTAATTACTCCATAAATAACCCGCAGGTAAGCCGGGAAGTCAAGACCGGAGTGATTGTAGAACCGGTGGTCTTCGGAGTAAACCAAGGTGTTCACCAAATCTTCTGATAAATCTTCGAAGTGAACCTGGCTACGGTTGGCGCCTCTGTAATAGCGGCCTAATGAAACGCCATCGGCTGAAATTACTTCTGATGAAAGATCGTTTTCAGGATTCTCCACTTCTAAGGTGCTGGGCATGGCCCCGTACAAACCGAATAAATCTATCTTAACGGTGTAGATATAAAGTGGAAACCCAACCACAAAGCACAGAAAGGCAATCCAGAGATACTTAATGGTTTTACCTATCCACGGCTTTTCAATGCGTAGCAGGTTATTGATTTTGTTTTTGATAGTTGCGATCAAAGAAGGCGAGGTACTCATCCAGCGCTTTAGTTCGGTAAAAAATCTGAAAATTATCTTTCGTAATTACAAAGCTATAGAATTTATAGTTCGAAAAAGGTTTGCCGGGCGCAATCTGAGCGAGGAATTTGTCGAAATAACTCAGAGCCGCTGCCTGGCTCGGTATTTCACTTACAATGGTAATTGTTTTTTCTTCGTTGAGGATGATGTTGGTGGTACTCAACTTCAGGTCTTTGAATTGCACTGCGTTAAACTTTTCGATGGCAGATGATACCGGGTTGGTAATTTTATCGGATGTATTGTAAACCACTACAAAGTTATGCGGGCCTTCCATCGACTTAATAAACTGAATGCCTTTGGCTCGTTCTAATTTAGTAAGCAATGTTTTGGAAGCAGCCAATAGTTGTTCTGCATAAGGCTTTAATTCACCATCGGGATACTTTTTAATATATTCACCTAACTCAAACTGGTAACGCGTTACATCTTCGGTTTTGCCTACAATCAAAACCTTTAATAATTCAAGTTGTGGAGTAAAAGTGGTTTCGCCTTCCTGTAAAGCTTGCTTAAGTTTTTCTTGTGCGGGGCGTAAGTTATTGGCTTGAAAGAGGGTGTACGCTTCTTTGTAAATCAACTTTTGTTTTTCTGCGGCCACACTGGTCTCGCGCATGTAATCGGGGTTGATGAGAATGCGGGTAAAGGTAGAGCGCGGATGATTGTTCTTTAACTCATTAGCATACACTTCAGCTTTAGCCGGATCGGTATCTTTTGCAATCAGGTAAAGTTTGTAAAGCACTTCGGGTACATACTCAGATTGCGGAAAGCGATTAAGCAGTTTGATGTACGATTGCGAGGCATTGTCTTTTTCGCTTAACTGAAAATAAAATAAATCGCCCAGTCTGAAATATCCTTCTTCAATCTG
>DPSB01000583.1:0-1438 GCA_003537495.1 Cytophagales bacterium
GCTTTTCAAGATATTTCGGGGGGCAATATTCCTGGTTTATCGAAGTGGGCCGGATCATTTTGAGGTGAGTTTAGTACGCCTGTTACCTCTTTAAACGGTAAATTCTTTGTTGCATTTGATACTTATTACCGCTCGGAATTTTCTTCCAGCCCTTCACCATCATCCTACTTAAATATTGATGGTTATGCCTTGGTAAATGGCCGGGTTGGTGTTCGAGTTTCTACCGGAATCTCAGCTTCAATCTGGGCTCGCAACCTTTTTAATAAAGACTATTATGAACAGCTATTGCCTGCAGGCGGTAATGCTGGGCATTATGCGGGTGTGTTGGGCGATCCAGCCACATATGGTATTACATTACGTTATTCCTATTAAGTTTGTAGGAATAAACGGTTCAGTATGATTAGACGATTGGTTGTTGTGCTTTGCTTGAGTTTGGGTGCTATGGTAGCTATTGCTCAGGAAAAGAATAAAGAATTCCGGCAACAAACCTGGACAGCCTACTTTAATCAAACCCGATTGTCGGATAAGTGGGGCTTGTGGACTGATGTTCACTTGCGGTTTACTGACCACTTTGGTGAACGATTAGGCTTGAGCATATTCCGGATTGCACCGATGTATTATATAACTGATCAAACCCGGATTACCGCTGGATATGCGTACATCACCGCCTATAATGTTGACCCAATTCCTGACTTACCAGAACATCGCCTGTGGCAACAGATACAATGGTTTGAGAAGAAGAAGTGGTTCAGTACGGCTCAGTATTTCCGGGTGGAGGAACGCTTTCGCACAACGTTGGCCGGAGGCGAGGTGAGTGACGATTATACATTTAGTTGGCGTTTTCGATACAACTTTGCCATCACCATTCCACTTACCCGAAAAACAGTAGAACCTAAAACACCTTTCCTCTTTTTGAATGATGAGTTACATGTAAGTGCTGGAAAAAATATTGGTAATAATTATCTGGATCAGAACCGGTTGTTTGGCGGGGTAGGCTACCAGTTTACAGCACAGCTAAATGCACAGATCGGGTATCTTTATGTGTTTCAGCAATTGCCTGCTTCAAATTCGTTTGTGCATACCGATGCCATTCGTCTTTTTGTTTTCCATAACCTCGACTTCAGAAACAAAGAGTAATGCGCCCCGAAAACATAGAAGATGATAAGCTTATTTACGATGAGAAGCCCGAACAGCCGGAGCCTCGCAGTAAACCGCGGCACATCTGGGTATTGTTGGGGGTTATCACTTCTATAGTATTGATTCTGGTTATTTTCTTTGGCTCAGAAACAATTAAAGAATTTGATTGGCGATCTATTATTGGGCCGGAGTTTCTCTTATTTGTGTTGGGCGGATTTATTGCCCAAATGATAGATGGTTCTTTAGGAATGGCTTATGGTGTTAGCGCTACAACCTTTCTATTATCATTTGGAATTTCACC
>DPSB01000583.1:1617-15127 GCA_003537495.1 Cytophagales bacterium
TTCATTTGGAATTTCACCGGCAGCATCCAGCGCCAGCGTGCACACCGCAGAAATTTTTACCAGTGGTGTATCGGGGTTAACACATCTTCGGTTTCAAAATGTAAACAAGAAGTTGTTCCGTAGTTTACTTATTCCGGGTATGTTGGGTGCCGTTGGTGGTGCATACATTCTCTTTTCGCTGGAGGATTATAATTACATCATCCGTCCGTTGGTGGCAGTTTACACACTTATTCTTGGGCTTGCCATTATTCGTAAAGCTGTGCTGATGCAAATACGCAAGCGTAGAAAAACTAAAAACGTTCCGGCTCTTGCAGCCTTTGGAGGTTTTATGGATTCGATTGGTGGTGGTGGCTGGGGTCCAATTGTGTCTTCTACTTTAATTGCCCGCGGCCGCCATCCACGTTATACCATTGGCTCGGTTAACCTGGCCGAGTTTTTTGTTTCACTGGCAAGTTCTTTAACATTTTTTGCTACCATCGGGTTAAGTCACATTCAGATTATTGGCGGACTTATTCTGGGCGGTATAGTAGCTGCACCTATTGCCGCACACATTACACGCAAACTACCGGTAAAGCGCATGATGATTCTGGTTGGTATTGTGGTTATCCTCGTTAGCATCCGATTGCTGATTAAATCTATCACCGCTCTTTGATTTATGCCTTTCGGCTGATGGATTTTCAATTATCTTCGCGGCCCTATGGCATTACTTGAAAAGAAAATGGTAATTAAGAAGTCCATCTTGCCGGGAGCAGGAAAAGGACTTTTTACAAAAGTGTTTATACCAAAAGGAACCCGCATTGTAGAATACAAAGGCGAGATTGTTACCTGGAAAGAAGTAGAGAAGATGGCCGATGACCGGAATGGGTACGTATTCTTCTTCAACAATCAACATTGTATTGATGCCTGGAAAACTAAAAAAGGAATTGCACATTATGCCAATGATGCAAGGGGTCTGGTGCGCATAGAAGGAGTAAAAAATAATTCGGAATACGTAACTGAAAAGAAGCGGTGTTACATTGAAGCAATGCGCGACATTCCCGCGGGCTCTGAAATTTTAGTAGGATATGGTGGCGAATATTGGCAGGCTATCCGGTACAACATTAGGTTAGAGCAACGGAACAAAGAGAAGGAAGGGAAGAAAGTTAGTAAGAAGGTAGAGTTACCGCATCACATCGCCACGAAGCGTAGGAGTAAGAAGTAAAGTAATTGTCTCATGCTGATTGTCAATTGCTCGTTGCCAATTGTCAATTGATTATTCATCAGGAACAATCTCACCGTAATCCAAAAATAATTCTTCACCGGCTGCTATATCCCGTAAGGTTTCAAAGTAATCGCCATCATTAATCGATTTGATGTTGGGCTGATCGCCATGGTTAATGAAAAGCGACACATCCATTTTCTTAAAACCCTTCTCTGGAACAAAGTAGTTCAACTCTTCATCGAACAGGCAATAGTTACCAATCAGAAATTGTGCATGCGCTGGCAGCGATTCAACCTCTTGCTTTGATAGCGTGATCCATTTTTCTTCCGGGTCAGGTGCACTAAACATATCGCGGCAGCCTTTGGGTATGTCCACAACAGCAAACACGCCCACACCTGAAACGGCCGAAGGTTTTAGCATGACATACGTTGATTGCCGGAGTTCGGCCAGCAAACGATTTTTATCCATACACTACTTGCCGTTATTGTTTGCTGTTTTCCTGTTTGGCCTTGTCGATACTCTCCAACATCAATGTTTTTACATTTCTGATTTTTTCCATTTCGCCTTCCAGGTATTCGCGGGCCAACTCTTGGTCAACAGAGTCTGGCAGCGGGTTAAACTTATGCATCCAGTCCATCATGGAGTTGCTGGCTGAATCCAGATTGCTAATGATTTTTTCCAGTTGTTCCTTACGCTCCACTACCATATCGGGGGTGTTGGCAATTTGTTCCTGTAAGCTGCGCTTCAGTTTCATTATCTCGTCCATCTGCGGCATTACTTCATCGTGAACATCCATCACCTGATCGTATAAAACCTGATTTGGGTTGTCACTTGTATCGGTTTCGGAAGTTGCGGATTGGTTCTTTTTGCAACCGGTTAAAAGTAGCGTCATCACAACAAGAGATAGCAGGGTCTTCATAAATCAAGAATTTTTAGGTTGGTAAAGTTAAGGGATATAGGACAGAACTAACATGCTTGCACGGCTAACAAGGGTTAGTTAAAATTGAAATTTTAAAGATTTTTTTGAGCCAGTTTTGCACAAACAGATTTTTTCATCTTTCTTAGAACCAGAATTGAGACGAATGATCACCAACCGATTTTATTTCTTTTACTTTTTTTATCAATCCCCTGCGGGACTTGAAAGAGAATCGGTTTGTTAAGAAATAATAAAACGAAAGAAACTCAGAAAGTCCCTCCGAAAGAGGGACTTTCTTTTTGATGTATGAGCAAAAAGAAAAAACTGAAGATCGCCATTCAAGGCATAGCTGCCAGCTTCCACGAGGTGGCAGCCTTAACGTACTTTCAAGAGCCGATTCAAACCGTAGAATGCCTGAGTTTTCATGCCTTATGCGAATCGCTGAAGAAAGGCGAATCAGACTATGCGGTAATGGCCATAGAAAACTCTATCGCGGGAAGCATTTTGCCCAACTACTTTTTGCTGCAGGAATATCACTTCTCGATTATCGGTGAAGTTTATCTGCCCATACACATGCACCTGCTGGCATTGCCCGGTGTTAAGCTGAATGATCTTACCAGTATCGAGTCGCACCCGATGGCCATTCGGCAGTGTACGGATTTCCTTTACAAGTTAAATGGCGTCCAGATTTTAGAGAGCGAAGACACAGCTCTTTCGGCACGCAAAGTGAAAGAACAAAAACTAAAAACAACAGCAGCCATTGCTAACGAGTATGCCGCCAAAAAATTTGGGTTGAATATTTTAGAGAAACGCATCGAAACGCATAAGAAAAACTTTACCCGGTTTCTTATCCTTACCCGCAAAATCAAAACTACACCCGATAGCAACAAAGCCTCATTGTATTTTGAAGTTGCCAATGAAGTGGGTAGCCTGGCCGAAGCTTTGATGACCTTTAAGAACAATAGCATCAATCTTTCCAAAATTCAATCGATACCCATTATTGGTAAACCCAGTGAATATTCCATTCACATAGATGTGGAGTGGAAGAAACGCAAAAGCTACGATGTGGCAATTGGTGAGGTGCTGCGGCAAGTAAAGAACCTGAACATTCTAGGGGAATACAAAAAAGCAAAAATTGAATACAAGTAACATGATTAAAACTGCAAACCGGATTGCCAATGTAGAAGAGTATTACTTCAGCCGGAAGTTGGCGGAAGTACGCGGGTTGGATACACCCACACATCCGGTAATTAACCTGGGTATCGGTAGTCCCGATCTGGCCCCCGCTGCATCGGTTATTGAAGCATTGAATGTAACCGCACAAAAAGCAAACAGTCATGGCTATCAGAATTATAAAGGCATACCGGCTTTGCGCGAAGGTGTAAAAGCATTCTACAAGAATACATATGGCGTTAACCTGAATGCTGAGAATGAAATCCTTCCGCTCATGGGTTCGAAGGAAGGCATCATGCATATTGCTATGGCTTTTGTAAATGAAGGCGAAGAGGTTTTGATTCCCGATCCGGGTTATCCCACGTACTCATCGGTAGCTAAATTGGTTGGAGCAAAAGTACGAACCTATCAACTTCAGGAATCGCTCGATTGGGGAATTGATGTAGAAGCATTGAAGCGATCTGATTTGTCGAACGTAAAAATCATGTGGGTAAATTTTCCGCACATGCCTACCGGTAGAACCGCATCTCAGCAAGAGTTGAAAGCGTTGGTTGATCTTGCCCGCGAAAACAATTTTCTGATTGTAAATGATAATCCGTATTCGTTAATCTTAAACGATAATCCGCAGAGCATTCTTGCCATAGAAGGAGCTGCCGATGTAGCGCTAGAATTGAACTCGCTGAGTAAATCGCACAACATGGCTGGTTGGCGCATTGGATGGGTAGCGGGTAACAAAGATTTAATTGATGCCGTGCTACGCGTAAAGAGCAATATGGATAGCGGCATGTTTCTGGGTTTGCAACAGGCTGCTGCTGAAGCTTTGAAGAATGGAAAGGAATGGTTTACCGAGTTAAATGCAGTTTATAAAAAAAGAAGAACGGCTGCCCGAAAGATTTTAGATGTTTTAGGCTGTTCCTATTCCGAAAAGCAATCGGGCTTGTTTGTTTGGGCTAAGGCTCCTGCGCATGTAGCCGATGTGGAGAAGTGGATTGATGAAGTACTTTATGCCACGCATGTGTTTATAACGCCTGGTTTTATTTTTGGCGAAGGTGGTTCACGTTTTATACGCATCTCACTTTGTGCTACAGAAGAAAAGTTACAAGAAGCCCTTGTCAGGATTCAAAAGTTCGTGGATGAAAAATCAAGCGTTTCCAATCTAACATCTCAAGTCTGAATAAAATGAAAACAACAATTGTTGGATTGGGTTTGATTGGTGGTTCCATTGCATTGGGTTTGCGCAGAGCAGGGATCGCCACCGAATTGATAGGAGTAGATGCGAATGCTGCCAATGGATTGAAAGCGGTGGAGATTGGCTTGGTAGATAAAATCTTAACAGAAGACAAAGCTCTTTCAACGGCCGATTTGATTGTGTTGGCTATTCCAGTAAATGCGTTGAATGCATTTTTACCAGCGGTGTTGGATATTGTGAAGAAGGGGGCTGTGGTTATTGATGGTGGATCAACCAAAACATCTATTTGTAAATCGGTGGCCAACCACCCAAAACGAAATCAGTTTGTGGCAGCTCACCCCATTGCCGGTACTGAAAACTCAGGTCCAACGGCAGCATTCGATGGTTTGTTTAAAGGTAAGACCAACATTATTTGCGAAGCCGGTAAATCTTCGGTGGAAGCATTGAATACTGCTATGAAAGTTTTTGATGCATTGGAAATGAAAACCATTTTTATGGAAGCCGATGAACACGATCGGCATGTAGCGTATGTATCGCATCTCTCGCACGTGAGTTCCTTTTTGCTGGGTCAAACTGTGTTGGATATTGAGAAAGACGAAAAGAATATCTTTGATCTGGCCGGTAGTGGTTTTGCCTCTACGGTACGGTTAGCTAAAAGTTCGCCCGATATGTGGGCACCCATCTTTGAACAAAATGTAGAGTATCTGAGCCAGGCATTGCTGGAATACATCATGCACCTGCAAAAATTTCATTACCACTTAATGAAGCGCGACACAAAAGAGTTGCACCGCATTATGTCTAAGGCGAATGAGATTCGCAGGGTATTGGATCAGAGCGATAAACCCAAAACGTAACTTTATTGTTTTATTAATATCTAAAATCTAGAATCGAAATCTGTTTAATTTTATTGCGTTATGACAAAGAAAGGATTACAACTCGAACCCATCTCATCCTGGATGAAGACCAGCAGACCCGTTATCATTAGCGGTCCGTGCAGTGCAGAGACAGAAGAACAAACAATCGCGACAGCTAAACAAGTTGCGGCTACTGGCAAGGTGCATGCGTTGCGTGCCGGTATCTGGAAGCCGCGCACAAGACCTGGCCAATACGAAGGTGCCGGTGATATAGGTTTAAAATGGTTGGTGCAAGCGGGTAAAGAAACTGGGTTACCGGTAACCACTGAAGTTGCCAATGCGGCCCACGTGGAAGCGGCATTAAAAGCCGGTGTAAATTTTTTATGGGTAGGTGCGCGCACCACGGTAAATCCATTCTCGGTTCAGGAAGTTGCCGATGCTTTAAAAGGTGTTGACATTCCGGTGTTGGTAAAAAATCCTATTAACCCGGATGTCGAGTTGTGGCTGGGTGCGCTGGAACGTTTGAACAAGGCAGGTATTACCAAGTTGGCTGCCATTCATCGTGGATTCTCTTCATTCGAGAAAGGCCCGTTTCGTAATGCACCGATGTGGGATCTGGCTATCGAATTAAAAACCCGGGGTCCTGAATTGGATATGATTTGCGATCCAAGTCACATCGCTGGTAATCGCGATTTGATTGCCTTCATTTCGCAGAAAGCACTTGATCTGGATATGGCGGGTTTGATGATTGAGAGTCATATTAACCCTGATGCTGCATGGAGCGATGCCAAACAACAAGTTACTCCAGCTGTGCTGGGTAAAATCATTAGTGAGTTGGTAGTTAGAACTGCGTCTGTGGAGAATAAGACTTTCAAAGACACGTTGAGTATTTTGCGTGAGCAGATTGACCAGTTGGATGATGAAATTATGCAACGCTTATCGCAGCGCATGAAAATCTCAGAGAAGATTGGACAGTATAAGAAAGAAAATAACGTAACCATCCTGCAGGTAAACCGCTGGGAAGAAATTGTACAAACCCGTATTGCTTTATGTAAGGCAATGGGATTAAACGAAGAGTTTACAAACGATTTGCTGAAGTTGATTCACCATGAGTCGATACAGGTACAGACTAAAGTGATGAATCAAATTGCAGAGCGGGTGTGACCCTCACCCCGTCCTCGTTCCTCGGACACCCTCTCCCCAGGGAGAGGGGGCGGGGGATTAATATTGAAATTGTATGAGATTAATTACGCTTTTTATTATTGCCAGTTCGATTGTTCTTCAAGCCCAACCGGTTGATAAAAATTACTTGCTGGGAAAGTTTGATCCGGCAACGCATCCTCAGTTTGTAAAGTTGGCCGATGAACATACACGCGGAAGTGGCCGTGGGGCTTATCTGAGAAAAGAAACCTACGAAGCTTTTATAAAGATGAGCGATGCTGCCCGCAAGGAAGGCGTTGAACTAACCATCATTTCAGCCACGCGTAATTTTGATTCACAAAAACGTATTTGGGAAAACAAGTGGAATGGCAAAGTGCAAGTAGAAGGAAAAGACCTGACTACCGTTACCGATTTGAAAGAACGTGCACGACTCATCTTATTATACAGCTCCATGCCGTCCACCTCGCGCCACCATTGGGGAACGGATATGGATTTGAATGCACTCAATAATAGCTTCTTTGATTCAGGCGAAGGCTTAAAAATTTATACCTGGCTTAAAGCCCATGCTGCTGAATACGGTTTCTGCCAGCCTTATACCGCTAAAGATTCAGGCCGCACCGGCTACGAAGAAGAGCGCTGGCATTGGAGTTACCTACCCTTATCGGGCGAATTTTTAGAGCAATACCAAAAGCAAGTCAACTACGAAGATATTACCGGATTCGAAGGCAGTACGGTTGCTAAATCAATGGGTGTAATTAAGAGTTATGTTGAAGGAGTAGCGTGTAAGAAGTAAACGCATTACATAGTCTCAGGTCTGACCTCAAATTGTAAGACCATTTTTTATTCTTCCCAGAAATTTTCTGAATAGATCGCAATATCTCTATCACTTTAGCGATATTTAGATTCCCGCTTAAACCTCAATTCCTCTGGTATGAAAAAAGCTCTTATTGGTCTGTTGGTAGTTGGCGTAGCAGCCGCAGGTATCTACTACTTCGCTTTCCGTAAAACGGAACAACCCGTTAACTCAACCATCAACCCCGCCTTTGGTCAGTACATTACTTCTTATACTGCCGGTGTTATCGGGTCGGGCTCACCCATCCGTGTAGTGCTTTCGCATGATGTAGCCGAAGAAACAGCGGTGGGGTCTGAAACAACCCTTAAATTATTTGATCTCAAACCATCCGTAAAGGGAACTACCGTTTGGGTTGACAAGCGCACGCTTGAGTTCAAACCCGAGGCGCGTCTTATTTCGGGTCAGATCTATAAAGTAGACTTTAGCCTAAGCCGGTTGATGGAAGTCCCTGCCGATCTCAAAACTTTTGAATTCTCGCTGCAGGTAATTCCACAAAACTTCGAGGTTTCGGTTGATAACATAAAGCCGTATGTAAAAACGGATTTAAAGCGCCAGAAAATTGAGGGTGTGGTGTACACAGCCGACTTTGCTGAAAATGAATCGGTTGAAAAAATGATTGCTGCAAATCAGGAGGGTACTTCGCTAAAAGTAAGTTGGACTCATACTGGCGAAGGCAAAACACATGCTTTTGTGGTGGAAGATGTAGCCCGTAAAGATGCAGCCAGTAAAGTTACATTGGCATTTGCCGGTGCTTCTCTTAATGTAGAACATCAGGAAGAACGTGAAGTAGAAATTCCTGCGCTGGGTGACTTTAAAGTGGTGAATGTCCGCGTAGAGCAAGGCACCAGCCAACAGGTTGTTGTTCAGTTTTCCGATCCGCTTAACGAAACTCAGAATCTGGAAGGACTTATTCGTATTTCGGAATTAGCAAGTCTTGATTTTGAGGTGAAGGACAATGAAATCAAAGTGTTTCCGCCAGTACGCCAAACAGGCTCGCGCACCATTACCATCGAAGCCGGAGTAAAAAATATTCTCAACTATAAAATGAATGAAGCGGCTACGTTCGATGTAGCGTTTGAACAAACACTACCGGCTGTGCGCTTTGTAGGTAAAGGAAGTATTCTGCCATCAACCGATGGTTTGATTATGCCCTTTGAAGCTGTGAACCTGAAGTCGGTAGATGTAAAGGTGATTAAGATTTATGAAGATAACGTGCTTCAGTTTTTACAGGTAAATGATTTTGATGGTAGCCAGGAACTGAGGCGTGTGGGTCGACCTGTATTAAGTAAAACTATCTCACTTGAAAATGCAGGAGTAGCCGATTTAGGAAAGTGGAATCGCTTTACGCTTGATCTGTCTACGTTGATTCAGGCTGAGCAAGGTGCGATCTATCAGGTGCGCATCAGTTTTAAAAAATCTTACCTTGCTTATGTGTGCGAAGGTGGTGAAGAAACCACCACCACTGAAGGAACCTTTGAGCAATGGGATGGTGATGATGGAGAAGGCGAAGAGAGTTATTGGGATTCGTACGATGATTATTATTACTACGATGACTACGAATGGTCGGAACGCGATAACCCTTGCCACTCTTCTTACTACACAGGCAATCGAAACATCAAACGAAATGTATTAGCATCTGATCTTGGCTTATTAGCCAAACGTGGTGGCGATGATAATACGTTGGTAGTAGTGAATGATCTTAAAACAACCTTACCACTTTCGGGAGTTGAGGTTGAGTTGTACGATTACCAGCAACAAATAATTGCCACCGCTAAAACAGATAATGACGGTAAAGCAATCTTACAATCACCTAAAAAACCATTTGCCATTGTAGCTAAGAACGGAGTTCAACGTGGCTTCATGAAAGTACAAGGTGGAGAATCGCTTTCGCTGAGTAATTTTAATGTGAGTGGTGAGTATGTACAGAACGGACTGAAAGGATTTTTGTATGGCGAACGGGGAGTTTGGCGGCCGGGCGATTCACTTTACCTCAGTTTTATTCTGGAAGATAAAAACAAGTTGTTGCCAGCTTCGCATCCGGTAGTGTTTGAATTGCAGAATCCACAAGGCCAGGTTACTACCCGTTTGGTGCGTTCATCATCCGAAAATGGTTTTTACAAATTTGCAACCGCTACCGCAGCCGATGCGCCAACCGGTAATTGGTTAGGCCGTGTAAAAGTAGGTGGTACCGAGTTTCAACAATTCTTAAAAATTGAAACCGTTAAGCCAAACCGGTTAAAAATCAATCTTGACTTTGGTGTAGATAAACTTACTGCGGGTAACAATAATGTATCGGGCAATCTGAAAGTAAACTGGCTGCACGGTGCGCCCGGAAAAAACCTGCGTGCTCAATTTGATGTGCTACTCACCAAAGGCACAACCAAATTCGATCAGTATAAAGAGTATGTGTTTGACGATCCATCCATTGATTTTTACAGTGAAGCTCAAACCATTTTTGAAGGAAATACCGATGCCAACGGAAATGCACAAGTAAATGCAAACCTGGAAGTTAATGGTGAAGCACCCGGTACACTCAATGCTGTGTTCAGGGGTAAGGTGTTTGAAGAGAGTGGTAACTTTAGTATTGATCGCTTTAGTATTCCATTCTATCCATATGAAGCGCTAACAGGTATCAAACTACCTAAGGGAGATACCTGGGGTTTATTGCGCACTGATACTATCCAGCGTGTAGATCTGGTCACAGTAGATGCTGATGGTAATCCACTCTCTCGGACAATAGAGTTATCTGTTTATAAGGTAAAGGGGTATTGGTGGTGGGACGGCTCGGAAGGTTCGGTAAATTTTATGTCGGGTAATTATTCGCAACCCATTGCTACAGGGCGAGTAAGTACGGTAAACGGTAAAGGCTCTTGGAATTTTGAAGTTAAGTATCCGGAGTGGGGTCGCTTCTTTGTAAAAGCTTACGATCCGCAAAGTGGACATACAACTGGCAAAGTGGTGTACATCGATTGGCCGGGTTGGGCTGGTCGTGCGCGCAACGAAGGCGAAGGTGCTACCATGCTTTCGTTTTCATCCGACAAGCAAGTTTACAATGTAGGTGAGAAAGCCATGTTGGTTATTCCGGGTAGCGAAAAAGGTCGCGCGCTTATCAGCATCGAAAACGGAAGTAAAGTATTGCAAACCTATTGGCTCGAAACTCAGAAAGGCGACAACCAATTTACATTCGATGTTACCAAAGAGATGACACCGAATGTTTTTGTGAACATTACCTTATTGCAGCCACACGCACAAACCACCAACGATTTACCGATACGATTGTATGGAGTAATTCCGATTCAGGTAGAAGATCCAAATACACATCTTGAACCAGTTATTGCCATGCCCGATGTGTTGGAGCCCGGTAAAGAAGTGGTTATTAAAGTAAGTGAAAAATCAAAACGCAAGATGACCTATACGCTTGCAATTGTCGATGAAGGCCTACTTGATCTCACGCGCTTCACCACTCCCGATGCCTGGAATAAGTTTTATGCGCGCGAAGCGTTGGGTGTAACTACATGGGATCTGTACGATCAGGTAATGGGTTCATTGGGTGGAAGAGTAGAGCGGTTGCTGGCATTGGGTGGCGATGCTGAGCTGGCAGCCAAAGAAGATGATGCAAAGTCAAATCGTTTTAAACCAGTTGTAAAATTCTTTGGGCCGATTACCCTTTCGGGTGGAAGTAATGAGCATAAGTTTATCATGCCACAATACATCGGCTCGGTTAAAACTATGCTGGTAGCTGGATATGAAGGTGCCTACGGTAAAACCGAAAAGGCAACACCGGTGCGCAAGCCACTAATGGTGCTGGCCACCTTGCCGCGCGTGCTCGGTCCAGAAGAACAAGTTAAACTACCAATTACATTATTCAAGAGTGAGAACAATATTAAGAATGTGAAGGTGGAAATTAAGGTAAGTGGGCCGCTCGGTATAGTAGATGAATCTTCGCGCACGGTGGCGATGAACGAAAGTGATCTTACACTCGACTTTGCATTGAACGTGAAGAGCGAAACCGGATTTGCGAAAGTAACAGTTACCGCAACATCTGGAAGTTATTCCGCAACCGATGAAATTGAAATTGAAGTTCGCAATCCGAATCCACCGGTTACACAAGTTGCCGATGTAGTGTTGGATGCCGGTAAAACCTGGAACACAACTGTAACTCCGTTTGGTGTAGCCGGAACAAACTTGGCAACACTCGAAATTTCAAGTTTGCCACCGGTTAACCTCGGCCAGCGCATGCGCTACCTTTTGCAATATCCGTATGGTTGTATAGAACAAACTACTTCATCAGTCTTTCCGCAATTGTATCTCGATAAAGTAAAAGCGTTAACCGATGCGGAGAAAACTACTATTCAACGCAATGTTACTGCTGGAGTAGAACGATTAAAAACTTTTGTGAATAGTGATGGTGGCTTTGCTTACTGGCCCGGTAGTGGCGATTCTGATAGTTGGGGCAGTACCTATGCCGGACATTTCTTAATTGAGGCTGAAGCGAAAGGTTACTATGTACCCAACGATATGATCAGGCGTTGGAAAAAGTATCAGAAGAACAAAGCCCAAAGCTGGCGCAAAGCACAAGAGTATGGTAGCAGTGAATTAATACAAGCCTACCGACTTTACACATTGGCACTTGCTGGCGATGCTGAACTGGGTGCGATGAACCGCTTGCGCGAACAAGGTAACCTGCCATCAACCGCAGCATGGATGTTGGCCGCAGCGTATGTAAAAGCCGGACAACCGGAAGCTGCTAAAAAGTTGATTGAAAAATTACCGACACAAGTTAAACCGTACCAGGAGTTGGCATATTCCTATGGCTCCGACTTGCGTGATAAGGCAATTATTCTGGAGACATTAATCCTGTTGAATGACAGAACTCGTGCGTTTGAAATTGTAAAAGAACTTTCGGTTGCCTTAAGCGATTTTAATTATTGGATGAACACGCAAACATTAGCCTGGAGTTTAAAATCGGTTGGTTCATTTGCGAGTGGTGAAAAAGGTGATCTGAAATTTTCATACACGTATAATGGCAAAGAAGTAACCACAGGCACTGATTTACCGGTTGCGTCTATTGTTTTACCAGCAGGAAGTAAACCAGCCGATCTGAAAGTAGTAAGTGCCAGCAAAGCTGTTTTGTTTGCACGTGTAATACAAGAAGGAGTACCCGCACGCGGCACAGAGGAAGATAGTGAGAAGAATTTGACACTAGGCGTTAGTTACACCAAAACCGATGGCACTCCGTTAGATCCAGCCACATTGGAGCAAGGGACTGAGTTTGTAGCCACGGTTACGGTATTCAATCCGGGTATGCGTGGACTTTATAAAAACCTTGCACTCAATCAGATTTTTCCTTCGGGTTGGGAGATAAACAACTTACGCTTAACAGGCGATGATGCGGCAAAGATTACCGGTGATGTACCTACCTACCAAGACATCCGCGATGATCGGGTTTATACGTACTTTGATCTGGGTGCGCGGCAATCCAAAACGTTTAAGGTGATGCTTACGGCCAGCTATGCAGGTTCGTATTACTTACCGGCTGTAAGTTGCGAAGCCATGTACGATAACAACATCTATGCACGCAAGAAGGGTAAGGTAGTGGAGGTTGTAAAGCGAGTGGTGCAATAGCGCCTAATTAATTGATCAATGAAAAGAGAAGAGTTTGATTCAGAAGGCATACGAAGTAATAAATTGTTCTATTTAATGCTTAGATATGGGTTGCTTTTCTTAGGAGTGGCTTTAATTATTAGGGATTTAATTTTTGAAACATTTGATTCAATTTATGGGCCTCAATTCCTGTTTGGTTTGATTATAATTTTTTCTGGATTACTCATGTTTTATTTTGTTCGATTTGCTAATGTCAATATAAACCAGATTCAATATGGAGACAACAAAATTGTTAAGTGGTCGGATGTTAGGTATATAGAAAGAATTGGATTTTTGTTTTTAGTCATAACAAAAAGGCCACAAGGATTTATACTTTTCCCAATTGATAAACTCGGTTCTTTACTTTGGAATTACTCGGATTCTACAATGGTTCAGTTGATCTCCAAGGTTAAGGAGAAATATGATCTATAGAATTAGTTTTTAATATAATAATGAAACTTGCCCTTGCGCAAACCAAACCCATAACAGGCAATATCAGTGCTAACATAATTGCGCATGA
>DPSB01000025.1:0-11242 GCA_003537495.1 Cytophagales bacterium
ACAAATATGCCGAAGGCCCGCTGTTCACAGTGGGCCTTCTTATTTTAAAACTTTTTCAAAATGAATTTCAAAACTTATACCCGTCAACTACTGGCCGATACCATAACTCCGGTAAACATCTACCTGAAGTTGCGCGATGTGTTTGCTGCCAGTGTGTTGTTAGAGAGTTCGGACTATCATGGGAATGAAAACAGTTTATCGTTTATCTGTTGCGAACCCATTGCCACTTTTAAAGTAGCAAATGGCCATGCTGAGATTACCTTGCCAGATACAGAAACCCGATCGGTTAAATTGATCAACGGTCAGGTGGTTTCGCTTTTTGAAGAATTTAAAAACTCATTTCAGGTTGAGAAAGTTGCCACCCGCTACCCGCATGCCGGGTTGTTCGGGTATATGGCTTATGATTCCGTTCAGTATTTTGAAGATTTAACCTTACAACAAACCGGGCCAGAGATTCCTGACATGATCTATTCACTTTATCGATACGTAATTGTGGTAGATCATTTTCATAACGAGATGACGTTGTTCGAACATCAACCGGCTACCACAAACTCCGGTAGTACGCTTGATCGGCTGGAGCAACTGATTAACAACAATCGGGTAACTACATTTAAATTTAATCGCACGCAACAAGAGCAATCCAACTATTCGGATGAACAGTTTCTGGAGATTATAAACAAAGGCAAACAACATTGCTTTCGGGGCGATGTGTTTCAGATTGTGCTTTCGCGAAGATTTGCTACCGGCTTTCAGGGCGATGAGTTTAATGTGTACCGCGCGTTACGATCCATCAATCCATCGCCTTATCTTTTCTATTTCGACTATGGAAATTTTAAATTGTTCGGTTCTTCACCCGAAGCGCAGATTCAGATCAAGAATGGAAAGGCCCACATCTATCCGATAGCCGGAACATTCCGCAGGTCGGGTAACGATCAGGAAGATGCACAGTTAGCCGAACGCCTTTCGGCAGATGAAAAAGAAAATGCCGAACACATTATGTTGGTGGATCTGGCCCGCAACGATATGAGTCGGAATGCTGAATCAGTACATGTCGAGGTATTTAAAGAGATTCAATACTATTCGCATGTAATTCACCTGGTATCTAAAATCACGGGCACCATTCGGTCAGATTCATCGGTAGTGCAGATGGCGGCAGATACATTTCCGGCTGGCACACTTTCGGGAGCGCCCAAGCACATGGCCATGAAGTTGATTGATCAGTACGAAAATGTAAATCGTGGTTTTTATGGTGGAGCTATCGGTTTTCTGGGTTTCGATAATTCATTCAATCATGCCATTATGATTCGTACGTTCTTAAGTAGGGATAACGAATTGATTTACCAGGCCGGTGCGGGTGTGGTTTCGAAATCAAAAGCCGAAAGTGAATTGCAGGAAGTAAACAACAAACTGGAAGCATTGCGTAAAGCGGTGTTGCTGGCCGAAAAAATTTAAAATGAGATTATGAAGATCTTGGTTCTCGATAATTACGATTCGTTTACGTACAACCTGGTACACATCATCAGGGTGTTGGGTTATGCGCCCGATGTTATTCGCAACGATAAAATAAGTTTGGAAGCCGTAGCTGCCTATGATAAAATTTTGCTTTCACCCGGACCAGGCATTCCCGATGAGGCCGGCATTATGAAAGCGGTTATTAAAACGTATGGCCCTTCAAAAAGTATTTTAGGAATTTGCCTCGGACATCAAGGTATTGCTGAAGTATATGGAGCAGAGTTGTTTAACATACCACAAGTATTGCATGGTGTAACCTCAACCGGAATGGTTCAGGATGAAGCCGAGTATTTGTTTAAGGATGTGAATACAAAATTTCAGGCTACCCATTATCATTCGTGGGCTGTAAAACCCGATACGTTAACGGAAGTGCTGAAAGTAACCGCTTTGAATGAAGCTGGTTTGATCATGGGTTTAAGGCATACTGAATATGATGTGCGAGGCTTACAATTTCATCCGGAATCGATTATGACACCCGAAGGCCCGCGCATGATTGAAAACTGGTTAACACATACTCGCTAAAGGTTATTACAATGAAGCAAATTTTAACTGAGCTGATCGAACATAGAAGTCTCACAAAAGAAACGGCCCACCGCGTGTTGGTAGATCTGGCGCAAGGTAAATTTAACCTGAGCCAAACCGCAGCGTTTATGACGGTGTATATGATGCGCAGTATTACGGTAGATGAACTACAAGGCTTTCGCGATGCGATGCTGGAGCTTTGTGTAGAAGCGCGTTTCGATCAACCCGTAATGGATGTGTGTGGTACCGGTGGCGATGGTAAGAATACCATCAATCTTTCTACGCTTTCATCTTTTGTAGTAGCTGCTGCCGGGCAACCGGTTGCCAAGCATGGTAACTATGGTGTTTCGTCTGCGTGTGGTTCTTCTAATTTGTTGGAATACTTTGGTTATGCGTTCACCAACGATCACGATGAACTGAAGCGGAGTTTAGATCGCAGCAACATTTGTTTTATGCATGCACCCTTGTTTCATCCGGCTATGAAAAATGTGGCGCCCATCCGCAAAGAACTTGGCGTGAAAACGTTTTTTAATATGTTAGGCCCAATGGTTAATCCCGCTTTTCCTACCCGGCAATTGGTGGGTGTGTTTAGCCTGGAGCTTGCGCGACAGTATGGTTATTTATATCAGCAGAGTGATAAGGATTTTTTAATTCTTCATTCATTGGATGGTTACGATGAGGTTTCACTTACCAGTGCTTTTAAGTTTTTTTACAATGGTGGCGAACGATTAGCCAACCCTGTTGATCTTGGGTTGCCGAAAGTAAAATATGAAGAGATTAAAGGCGGAAGCACGGTGGAGGAATCGGCTAAGATTTTTATGAATGTGTTGGAAAACAAAGGAACCACTGCGCAGCAATCGGCTGTAATTGCCAATGCGGCAATGGCGTTGTATTGTGCTGATGTGAAGGCCGGATTACCAAGTGCTGTAGTGAAGGCAACCGAAGCATTAAAATCTGGCAAGGCTTTACAGGCGTTTAAAAAATTAATGAATAAGTAAGATGGATATTCTGGAGGAAATAATTGCAGCCAAGTATAAAGAGGTAGCAGAACGTAAAGCTTTATATCCGGTTAAGTTGCTGGAGAAAAGTATTTACTTTGAAGGCCCAACGGTTTCGTTAAAAAAGTATGTCACACGGGCGGACAAATCGGGGATTATTGCTGAGATCAAACGCAAGTCGCCTTCTAAAGGTGTAATTAATCCTTATGTATCTGTTGAACGAACTTCCATAGGGTACATGCAGGCCGGAGCTTCAGCGCTTTCGGTGCTTACTGATTCAAAATATTTTGGTGGCAGCAGCGAGGATTTAATTACCGCTCGCAAATTTAATTTTTGCCCGATCCTGCGAAAGGATTTTACAGTTGATGAATACCAGATCATCGAAGCAAAATCAATTGGGGCCGATGCTATTTTATTAATTGCTGCTGCACTTGAGCCTGTAAGACTAAAACAACTGGCTACGTTTGCGCACTCCCTAAAACTGGAAGTATTGCTAGAAGTCCATAATAGAGAAGAGTTGGAAGCTAATCTGGATGCTGATACAGATTTGATTGGGGTAAACAACCGTAACCTTAAAACTTTTGTTACGGATGTAAACTTATCGGCACAGCTGGCTGCGTTTATTCCAAACCAGTTTGTAAAAGTTTCGGAAAGTGGTATTGAGAATCCGCAAACCATAGTTGAACTAAAGCACCACGGCTATCAGGGTTTCTTAATGGGGCAAAACTTTATGCAACACAGCAGACCCGAACAGGCTTGTCAGGAATTTGTTAATGAGTTGAAAAAATTAGAACGCAAAACATTGTGAGCAAGACTAAATCCATAGCGTGTAAGGTGTGTGGAATGCGTGCGGCTGCAAACATTGAAGCCGTAGCTACTACACAACCACAGTTTATGGGATTTATCTTTTATAAAAATTCACCCCGGTATGTGGGCAATCAATTTCAGATTCCGGAAAATTTTCCGGTAAGCATCAAACGTGTGGGTGTTTTTGTAAATGAAATTTTTGAAGTGGTTCGCGATCTAGCACAAAAACATAAGCTGGATTTTATTCAACTTCATGGCGATGAAGCACCTGTTTATATTAAAAATCTGAAAGCAAGCGGGGTAGGGTTTATAAAAGTTTTTCGGGTGAATGCTGAGTTTGATTTCTCAACCACTAAAGAATTTGAATCTTTGTCGGATTTTTTTCTGTTCGATACAAAAGGTAAACAGTATGGCGGTAATGCCATCAAGTTCGATTGGAAATTGCTTCAGCAATACACTGGCTCGGTTCCCTTTTTCTTAAGTGGTGGTATTTCGGCTGATGATATTCATGCGCTTACAGAATTCAAACATCCGCAATGGTATGGTGTTGATGTAAACAGTGGTGTGGAGGTTGAGCCCGGTTTAAAAGATAGTTTAAAAGTAAAAAACCTGATTCAGTTGTTAACTGAATCAAACCTTAACCAATAAAGTTATGCAGTACGATGTAGATGCACGGGGTTACTATGGAAATTTTGGAGGCGCTTACATTCCAGAAATGTTGTATCCCAACGTAGAGGAGTTGCGCACACACTATCTGGAAATTATGCAACAACCAGATTTTCAGAAAGAGTTTGCTGACCTGCTTCGAGATTACGTTGGTCGCCCTACGCCACTTTACCATGCAGCGCGACTTTCTGAAAAGTACAATGCTAAAATCTATCTGAAGCGCGAAGACCTTTGCCATACTGGCGCACATAAAATCAACAATACCATTGGCCAGATTTTATTGGCGAAGCGACTTGGTAAACAAAAAATCATTGCCGAGACAGGAGCTGGTCAACATGGTGTAGCTACTGCTACCGTGTGTGCACTTATGGGTATGGAGTGTATTGTGTATATGGGTAAGTTGGATATGGATCGCCAGCGCCCCAATGTTGAACGCATGCGCATTCTCGGCACCAAGGTTGTGCCCGCGTTATCGGGCAACATGACGTTGAAAGATGCTACCAACGAAGCCATGCGCCATTGGATTAATCATCCAACTGATACACATTATATAATTGGTTCGGTGGTTGGGCCTCATCCGTATCCACACATGGTTACGTTGTTTCAATCTGTCATCAGCGAAGAAATTAAAAAGCAATTGATAGCAGAGATCGGGCAACCTAATCCCGATTACGTAGTGGCGTGTGTGGGTGGTGGTAGTAATGCAGCCGGTGCATTCTATCATTACTTAAATGAAGAGCACGTAAACCTGGTCGGTGTGGAAGCTGCAGGCCTCGGTGTAGATAGTGGTGAGTCGGCTGCGACCACTGCATTGGGCAAGCCTGGTGTATTGCATGGTAGTAAAACCTTACTGATGCAAACCAGCGATGGGCAAGTAGTTGAGCCTTATTCTATTTCTGCCGGTTTGGATTATCCCGGCATTGGCCCGTTGCATGCGCACTTGTTTGAAACCGGTCGTGTACAATTTGTAAATGCTACCGATGATGAAGCCATGAATGCCGGTATTGAACTGGCACGCATGGAAGGAATTATTCCGGCAATTGAATCGGCACATGCTATTGCAGCGCTTACCAAGTTAGAACTTACTAAAGAAGATGTAGTGGTGGTTAACCTTTCGGGAAGGGGTGATAAAGATTTGGAGACTTATATCCGCTGGGGAAAATATTGAGACAGCCGAACAAGCGTCTGACCGGTATGATTCGAAGCTATTAACAGGTCTGACGCCTTGGGTAGTATTGAATTAAAAGATTTCAAATGAAAAATAGAATTACAGAATTGTTGTCGAACACAAAGAAACCCGTGCTTTCGGTTTTTTATACAGCTGGATTTCCAAACCTGAACGATACGGAAGCCATTGCAATAGCGCTGGAAGCAGCGGGTGCCGACTTAATTGAAATAGGAATTCCATTTTCCGATCCGGTGGCCGATGGCCCCACTATTCAGGCCAGTAACAAGCAGGCTTTAGAGAATGGGATGACGGTGGAGCTGTTGTTGAAGCAAGTGGTATCCATTCGCAGTAAAGTAAAACTGCCTATTGTTTTAATGGGTTACTTAAATCCGGTAATGCAATATGGTGTTGAACGTTTTTTTAAAGATGCCTCAGGCGCTGGTGTAGATGGATTAATCTTACCCGATTTGCCTTTGGATGAATTTTCGCAGTACGAAGCGTTAACCGCTTCATTGAATCTGAGTGTTTCCTTTTTGATTTCGCCCACTACAAGCGAGGCGCGGATCAAAAAAATTGATGCGCTTAGTTCAGGTTTTATCTATGCTGTGTCGGCTTCCAGCACCACAGGCGCAAAAGATGAATTCAGTTCGGAACAAGTGGCTTACTTCCAAAAACTAAAATCACTTAAGCTCAGCAATCCTTTTTTAATTGGTTTCGGAATTTCAAATTCAAAAACCTATGCGCAAGCCTGTGCGCATGCGGCCGGAGCTATTGTGGGCAGTTCATTCATTAATCAAATCAGCACAAGTAAAAATCTTGAAGCTGATATTCGTCAATTTGTAAAGTCGTTAACAGCATGATAATCGAGTTAAAGCCAAAGGTTAGTCTGGAGGTCAAAAAATCTATTGTTGATAAGGTTGCTACTTTGGGTTATAAATCCATGGAAGTAAACACGCAGCGAAGTCAATACCTGGTGGCCATCGGAAAAAAAGAGTTTGATATTCGCACCATCGGGCACATGGCCGGCATTGCCGATATTCATCAGGTATCAGATGAATATAAACTGGTTTCAAAAAAATGGAAAGTAGCACCGACGGTAATTGATCTGGGTGATGGCGTAACGATTGGTGGCAACGGTTTGTCAATCATGGCCGGGCCTTGTTCTATTGAAAATGAAAAACAGATCGAACAAACTATTCAACATCTGGTTCATAACAATGTGCGCATTATGCGCGGGGGTGTGTTTAAGCCCAGCAGTTCGCCTTATGCCTTTCGGGGCTTGGGAATTGATGGCTTGAAGTTGTGGTATGAATTGGCCAGGAAGAATGGAATTAAAATTATCAGCGAAGTGATGCAGGTTAGCCAGATTGAACCGATGTTGCCGTATGTGGATGTGTTTCAGGTTGGCGCACGCAACACGCAGAATTTTAACTTGCTGGATGAGTTGGGCAAAGTAGATAAACCCGTGATGATTAAACGCGGTATCTCCGGAACGATTGATGAGTTGCTGTCATCGGCTGAATATGTTTTTTCAGCAGGAAATGAAAAGTTGATTCTATGCGAACGCGGTATTCGCACCTATGAAAAAGCCAGTCGCAATACAATGGATATAAATGCTATTCCGATTCTGAAAGCAAAATCGCATTTACCCGTGGTGGCCGATCCTTCGCATGGAATTGGTATTCGGGAGTTTGTGCCGCAAGTAGCATTGGCTGCGACTGTTGCCGGGGCAGATGGTATTATTTATGAGACACATCAAAAGCCGGAAGAAGCCTTTAGCGATGGACAGCAAACGTTAGACTTTGATGAATCGAGTCGCTTGATTGAAAAACTTCGGGCTGTGCAAAAGCTTATCGCGAACTAAGATCACTGAAAAGGTAAATCGGGCTGCTTCGCCTTTCGTTTTTCATTTTCAATCTTAATCCAATTGTGTCCGCTTTCAAAGGTGTTGAAGAAATTAAAATGGACGGGGTAAGCGTTGGTGATATCTTGCTTTTTGGATTCAAACCCTTCGGCACTGTAATCGGCAGGATTCATAACTACCGCCACGCGCCTGATGCCTACTTTAACATATTCCGCTTTATACTTAGCCCGAATCTGATTCAATGCAACTTCATCCCGATACGGAACCTGCCGCACATCCGAAATCCAGTTGGGTGTACGGTACGTTTTAAGAAAATCTAACGACAGCACAAGTACGTTTTCAAAGTCTTCATTCGAGTGAGCTGCTTTCCAGAGTGTACACAAGGCATCAATAGAAGCATCGTAATAAATTTTTACCACCTCGTTATCCAACAGCAGTTGTTCATTTACATCTTCGGTTAATTTAAGTTTAACCAGAAAGGTGGTGCCGCGATCAACCTCACTTTGTACTTCTATTTTTCCTCCCAGGGCCTCCGTTTGAAGTTTAACCAGAAACAACCCCAAACCCTTGCCTTCAATATGGGTATGAAACCTGCGATATAGAGTAAATAGTTTATCGCCAAACCGTTTCATGTCAATACCCATACCGTTATCCGTCACTTCTAATTGAACATGGTCGGCAGTTTTGGTTGTGCGCACCTGTACTACACAAGTCCGTTCGGGATTACGATATTTAATCGCATTGCTAACCAGATTATACAAAATGCTATGTACCATCGGTTTCACAGCGTAAATTTCAGGTGCGTTTTCAAATGAGGTCGTAATCTCAACTTCATTATCCTCTATATCTTTTGTCAATTGTGTTTTAATGTTTTCCATCACACTTTCCCAAACAATCGGTTGGCGAAGGCGTGTAATCCGGTTGCGCGTATCAATAATGTTACTCAGATCAAGAATAGTTGACTCAAGTGCTTTTACCGAACTTTTGAAATGAACCAGAAGCGGAGTGTTTGAAGGTCCCAACTCATCCTCATTAACCAACGCCAGCAAACCTGTTATGCTGGCCAACGGCCCGCGCAGGTTATGCGAAATAGTATAACTGAATTGTTGCAGGTCGTTATTATGGCTGATCAATTCTTCATTGGTTTCCAGAAGTTGTTGATTTTTATCAACCAACTCGCGGTTCAGATTCAGGTTTTCTTCGCTTAGTTGATCTTGTTGTTTTTGAATTACCGCATTGGCCTGTTGTAGTTCGCTGCTTTTGGTTTTAAGTTCTTCAATCAGATTTTCATTGGCCGCTTCAGATTTTTCAAAACTTCGTTTCAGAAAAAAAGTTGTGATCGCAATTACAAAAAATGCGGCCAACGTCATGATGGTGAGGAAGAAATAATTCGGGCCGGAAAAACCTTTCTGATAATAGCCCACACCAAACCAATTATGAATGGGATCGTACAGTGCAATGGACAACAGGTTTACGCCAAGAGCTATGGTCCAGTACCGGAGTTCTTTTAGCCGAAAGAGAATAAATGGAAACAACGTTGCCGAGAGCAGCATTAACCGGAATTCGAAGTATTGAAATTCTTCTAACTGAAAATAATCAAACTTGTCTACTACAGAGACTACGATTGAAGCCAGGCTTGCGATTATAGATAGAAACATTCGCGCAAGCGAAATAAAACCAAATCGGTTTAGCAGCAGCGGAGAAAGAAACAAAATAGTGAAACCTAATGCTAATTGCGAACTGTAGATCCAGCCAAATGCAGAGGTTGAAAGAATGCACAAAAACAAAGTAAAAGCTGCTATTAGCAGGCTGATGCGATTGGTAAGTGTTACGGTTCTGCGTTGCTGAATGGGTTGCGAAGTGTGAGTTCCCCAATGACTAAGCCGCCTCCAGATTGCTTCTAATTCACGCATCATAATGAATTACGAAAAGTACTTTGCTTTGCGTTTCCATACAAATCTTTTTTAGCGTAGAAGGCTGGTAAATTATTTATATTGAACCCGTTTCAAACGATTGAAGATGACGGGAAAAGAGATAAAAGTGCAACATGGTAAGTCAACCCTTAATCCGGTATTGCTGAAGCAAGCGTATAAGCTGATGAAGATAGCCGAAAGGATGGCGCGGTTGTATGATGAACAGCGTGAAATTTGTGCTAAATATGTTCACAGTACATCGCGTGGCCACGAGGCTATTCAGTTAGCGGTAGGGTTGCAACTAAAAGCGTATGACTATGCTTCGCTTTATTATCGCGATGAATCAATTCTACTGGCACTGGGTTTACAACCGTACGAGTTGATGTTGCAATTAATGGCTAAGGCCGATGATCCTTTTACCGGTGGCCGAAGTTATTATGGGCATCCGGCATTAAAGCGTGAAAGCTTTCCGATTATTCCGCATCAAAGTTCGGCTACAGGTATGCAAGCTATTCCGGCAACGGGTATGGCGCATGCTATTTCCTATTTGCAATCAAGTAAACAACTTAAAGGCGAGCCAATTGTTTTATGTTCGCTTGGCGATGGCTCGGTAACCGAAGGCGAAGTAGCAGAAGCATTTCAGATGGCGGTGCTAAAATCGTTACCTATTTTTTATCTCGTGCAGGATAATGAGTGGGGAATTTCTGCCACCGGTAACGAGATGCGGGCTATGAATGCGTACGAATATGCTGCTGGTTTTAAAGGCATGCATAGAATGCAAGTAGACGGTGCTGATTTTGCAGCGAGTTATCAAGCGGTGGAAGAAGCTATTGCCCACGTTAGAAATAATCAAGCACCGGTTTTACTACATGCCGCGTGCCCGTTGTTGGGGCATCATACTTCGGGAGTTAGAAAGGAATGGTATCGGGGCGATGATCTTACCGTACATGCACAACGCGATCCTATTGCTGTGCTGGAAAAACAATTAACTGAATCAGGAATAAGTAAGGCCGAATTAAAAGCAATAGAATCAGAAGCAGATCAACTTGTGGTGGCTGATTTTGAAAAAGCAGTTGCTGCCGCAGATGCCGATGCAAATGATTTTGATTCGCATGAGTTTGCACCTACACCCATTAAGGAAGAAACCGGAAAACGAAGTCCGACAAAATCTGCCAAGATAATTATGGTAGATGCTGCGTTACATGCAGTAGATGAAATTTTAAAGACGGAACCGAAGGCATTGTTCTATGGACAGGATGTAGGGGGCAGGTTAGGAGGTGTGTTTCGGGAGGCGGCCACGTTAGCACAGAAGTATGGTGATGAAAGAGTGTTTAATACACCGATACAGGAAGCGTACATTATTGGTTCAACTGCAGGCATGGCCGCAGTGGGCGTGAAGCCTATTGTTGAAATTCAGTTTGCCGATTATATCTGGCCGGGTCTTAATCAATTGGTGGAAGAACTTTCTAAAAGTTGTTATTTATCGAAAGGAAAATTTCCGATACAGGCCTTGATTCGTGTTCCGATTGGTGCCTATGGTGGTGGTGGGCCGTATCATTCCGGAAGTATTGAATCTACGTTGCTAACTATTCGCGGAATTAAAGTAGTGTATCCGTCTAATGCGGCTGATATGAAAGGTTTGATGAAAGCAGCCTTTTATGATCCTAATCCTGTGGTAATGTTGGAGCATAAGGGTTTGTATTGGAGTAAACTACCCGGTACTGCCGATGCTAAAACCATTGAACCCGATGAAGATTATTTGTTGCCGCTGGGCAAAGGCAATATTGTATTA
>DPSB01000025.1:11513-12064 GCA_003537495.1 Cytophagales bacterium
AGCTTCCGCTGAAAAACTTACCGCCTCTGAAACTGCTTTGGTAATTACCTACGGCATGGGCGTGTATTGGGCGCGCGAAGCGGCTACTGAATTTGCAGGGCAGATTGAGATTGTAGATTTGCGCACACTTAATCCAATTGACTGGGATTTAATTATTGATCGCGTAAAGCAACACGGCCGTGTATTGGTACTTACCGAAGAACCGGTTCTTAATTCGTTTGCCGAATCGTTGGCCGGAAGAATTTCGCAACGTTGTTTTATTGATCTCGATGCACCAGTTTCGGTTGTGGGTGCTGCTAACCTTCCAGCAGTGCCACTGAATATGGAACTTGAGAAGCGAATGTTACCAAATGCAAGTAAAGTAGCAACTGAGTTGAAAAAACTTTTAGCGTGGTAAAAATTAAAACGGATAGCCGATACCAATATTAAAAATCACGGGCTCACGATCTACACCAAACGGCCCAAAGAATTTCATCTTGTTCAAAACAAAACGCTCACCTTCGGGGCGGCCCGGATCAAGTACTTTCATACCCACATCCAATCGTAACACC
>DPSB01000037.1 GCA_003537495.1 Cytophagales bacterium
GGGTATCGCCAACCAGCTCTAAAAATTCTGTTCCGATACAAATTAAAACACTGGATTCAGTAAATGCAGTAACAACATTAAATAAAGTTGATCTTATAAAGTTGGATGTTGAAGGGTATGAATTGCATGTTTTGCGGGGTGCGCGCAGTTTGTTACTTAAACACAGGCCTGTTCTGTTTATTGAAGTAGATGATCGTAACCTGAAAGATCAGGGAGATTCTGCGGAAGCATTAATTCTTTTTCTGGAAGAAGTTGGATATTCATTAATTGAACATGCTGAAACCAAACAACCCGTTACCCGTAATTTTGAGTTTACCAATAGTCACTTTGATGTAATTGCCCGTGCGTAATGAAATTGCACCTGGTCTATATTGTATCGCATGTTCAAAAGTCAATTGCATTTGAGAGTACTGCAGTGGCACTTAAGGCGCATTATAACCTTACCTTTTTATTATTGAACCCAGGCGATTCTGAATTACAGAATTTTCTTATCCAGCAAGGTATTGCTGTGAAACGAATCCGGTATCGCGGAAAGCGCGATGTGCCGATGGCATTTCTGCAAGTATTTTTATTTCTGGTATGGAAGCGGCCGCAGGCAGTGCATGCACATTTGTTCGATGCTCAATTGATAGGACTTGCGGCTGCATGGCTGGCTCGCATTCCATCTCGTATTTATACACGCCACACCAGCAACTTTCATCATGTTTACCAACAGTCGGGCGTTAAGTACGATAAGCTCAGTAATGCATTGTCCACCCGGATTATCTCCATCAGCCAGGCAACCGATGCTACTTTGCTTAAACTGGAAAAAGTTTCAGCAAAAAAGGTAGTAAAAATTCCGCACGGGTTTAACCTGATTCAGTTTAATGATGTTTCGCAAAGTCGTATGGAAGCAGTACGATTGAAATGGAGGGTTCCCAACAATCAACCCATTATAGGAGTAGTAGCACGGTTTATTGAATGGAAGGGTATCCAATATATTATTCCTGCGTTTAAAAAGTTTCTGGAGCACTATCCTACCGCTTGCCTGGTATTGTGCAATGCAACTGGCCCTTACACTAATGTTCTATCAAAACTACTAACCGATATTCCCGAATCTAACAAAGTGGTTATTCCATTTGAGGTTGATATGGCCGCCCTATACAAAGTTTTTGATTTATATGTTCATACTCCGGTTAGTCCGCTGGTAGAAGCTTTTGGACAAACTTATGTGGAAGCGCTTGCTGCTGGTGTTCCTTCAGTGTTCACACAGTCTGGCATTGCACAGGAATTTGTAGTGCATGAGCAGCATGCTTGGGTAGTAGAGTTTCAAAGTGTTGATGCCGTGCTTGAAGGGATGTTAAGGCTTTGGGGTGATTTGCCATTACGAAAACACCTGATAGAAAATGGAAGACAAGCGGTAACTTTGCGATTTGGATTAGATAGTATGATTACCGATTTGCAGAAATTATATAATGAGTAGCCCCTTTTTTAGTGTAGTAGTTCCAACGTATAATCGTGCAGGGTTCATCCACAAAACGATTCAATCGGTGCTTGCTCAGCAATTTGAAAACTTTGAAGTATTAATTGTAGATGATGGAAGTACAGACAATACGCGAGAGATTGTTCAAGCAATTCAGGATAACCGGGTTCATTATTTTAAAAAAGAGAATGCAGAAAGAGCGGCCGCCAGAAATTTCGGAATTTCAAAATCAAAAGGAATTTACATCACCTTTCTTGATTCTGATGATTTGTTATTGCCTAACAACCTTTCTACTGCGTACAACTTTATCCAAACCCACAAACCAGAAGTCTTTCATCTTGGATACAAGCTGGTTGATGCCCCTACAGGTAAAGAACGATTACCAGAAAGAGCACATAATATTAACGAGCAGATTTTAAAAGGAAATCTCCTAAGCTGCATTGGTGTATTTATAAGAAAGGAGCTGGCGTTGCAAAATCTTTTTAATGAAACGCGATCTTTATCTGAATTAGAGGATTGGGAATTATGGATTAGGTTGGCTGCCCGATTTCGGTTTATGCATAGTGCCGAGGTAACATCACTCGTGGTAAATCATGATTCAAGAAGTGTAATGTCGGTAGATATTGAAAAAATAAAGACTAAGGTTCAGGTTTTTGAAGCGTTTGTAAAGTCTGATCCGGTAAACCAAAGAGTTTTTGGTTCACGCCTCAAACAGACTTATGCTAGTATTTCTACGTATGCAGCTTTACATCTGGCAATAGCCAAGGCCCCACGAAAAGAGACTTTTAATTACTTATGGCGTGGCATAAGGCTCAATCCCGCTGAGGTTTTTAAAAAGCGTTTTTTGGTAATTGTGAAATTTGCTATTGGTTTATGATGCAGCAAAACATTCTGGTGCTTACGTATTGGAGTTATCCCGATGCACTTATTCAAACCTATACGCTTCCTTACCTTCGAATCATCAAAAAAGTTAACGATCGAAATTCTTTAACGCTTGTTACATTAGAGAAAAGTAAACATGTATTACAAGATTCGGACAATAAGATAAAGCACAGGCTTGCTGCGGATAAGATTGATTGGCAACCCTATTTATACCAACCTTTTGGCTGGCGCGGATTACTGATGTGGCTCTCGGCAGGCTTTTTATTGCTACGATTGATCAGAAAGAAAAAGATACATGTTATTCATTGCTTTTGTACGCCACCAGGAGCAATCGGATATATACTTTCAAAAATTACCGGCTGCAAATTGATTCTGGATAGTTATGAGCCACATGCCGAGGCAATGGTTGAAAATGGCACCTGGAAAAAGAATGGAATCGCCTTTAAATTGCTTTTTGCGCTAGAGAAACTTCAAACTAAAAGAGCAACTACCATTATTGCCGCCACTTCTGGAATGTATCAGTATGCGCAGCAAAAGTATAACGTTACCATTTCTGATTATCATGTGAAACCGGCTTGTGTTGATCTCGAGTTATTTTCCTCAGATCGCCCAAAAGATAAAGCGCTTCTTACCGAGTTAAATCTAAGTGGTAAAATTGTTTGTGTTTATGCAGGCAAGCTTGGTGGCATTTACCTGCGCGAAGAAGTATTTGCTTTTTTTAAGGCGGCCACCAAGCAATGGGGCGATTTGTTTCGGGTATTAATGTTAACCAATCACACCCAGCAAGAGATTGAATTGGATTGCGCTAAAGCCGGATTAGATCCTCAAATAATTATTGCCCGTTTTGTAGCGCATCAGGATGTGCCACGTTACATGGCTTTAGGTCATTTCGGGATCACACCCGTAAAACCGGTGCCTACCAAAAAGTATTGCACGCCCATAAAGGATGGTGAATATTGGGCACTTGGATTGCCCGTTGTAATTCCGGCAAACATATCCGATGACTCAGATATTATTCTTCATCATCGGGCCGGGGCAGTGTTAAATGCATTAACACAATCGGAATACCAACAGGCTTTGATTGAAATTGATACCATTTTAAAACGC
>DPSB01000657.1 GCA_003537495.1 Cytophagales bacterium
CGGAGGCTGCAAACCCACCGAACCAACCTACACCACCGATCTGCCCATCAGCACACCCGAAGCGGAAGGTGTTTCTTCTGCAGCCATACTCCAGTTTGTGGATGCACTCGATCAGGGCGAAAATGAAATCCACAGCTTTGTGATCGTTCGGCATGGAAAAATAATTTCAGAAGGCTGGTGGAATCCCTATGGTAAAGACCTGCGGCACACCATGTTCTCTGTAAGCAAAAGTTTTACTTCAACAGGCGTAGGACTGGCTATAGCCGAAAACAAACTGGCACTCACCGATAAGGTGGCTTCTTTTTTTCCGGAATCAATACCCGATACCCTCAGTGCGTACATGAAAGAGATGACGGTGGAAGACTTATTAAAAATGTCAACCGGTATGGATACCGATCCACTCTTTCAGGCCATGGGTAGCACGGGCGACTGGCCGAAGATCTTTTTATCTACACCCATACAACACGAGCCCGGCACCGTTTTTAAATACAACAACATGGCCACCTTCATGCTGTCGGCCATCGTGCAAAAGGCAACCGGAGAAAAACTGTTCGACTTTCTGAAACCGCGTTTATTCGAACCGCTTGGTATTACCAACGTAACGTGGGACGAACGACCCGCGGGTTTTACATTGGGTGCCATCGGGTTGCGCATAGCCTCTAACGACATGGCTAAGTTCGGTCAGTTGTTATTGCAAAAAGGAAAATGGAATGGTAAACAACTCATTCCCGAATCGTGGATTGCAGCTGCCTCTGCCGCTCAGATTGATAGCAGCGATCCTGAAAACACTAATCCCAACGAAAGCAACGACTGGGCCCAGGGTTATGGCTACCAGTTTTGGAAGAGCCGCCATAATTCTTACCGGGCCGATGGACTCGGTGGTCAATTCATTCTGGTGCTGCCCGAGAAAGATGCAGTGGTGGTGCTTACGGCTTCTTCTGTTATCACACAAGACGAACTGAATGTGGTGTGGGATAACTTATTACCCGCCTTGCAACCGGAACCACTGCCCGAAGACAAAGCCGCGCTTGATAAATTAACTGCACGCGTTGCTTCGCTGGCCGTGTCGAAAACAACTTCGGTGCAACCCGATGCGGCACTGCTCGCGCGCATTGCAGGAAAGAAAATAACATGCGCTCAAAACGAATTGGGTATAACCGCACTGCGTGTTGACTTACAACAGGCAGATGCCCGCATTGCATTTGAGCGGGATAGTGTGCGAAGTGAAATTACAGCCGGGCCCGACACCTGGAAGTTGAGCGATACACAATTTAATACCTTGAATGCAGCACCGCGAACCGGCCAGACACAACCCATAAAAATGGCAGCTACCTATACGTGGGTAGATGCTACTACGCTTAAAGTAAGTGCGCGGTTTGTAGAAGAAGCCATCAGCAGCGAAGTATGGTTATTTCAGTTTAAAGATAACGGCACAGTTCAAGTAGATGTTAAACCCGAACCAGCCGGTATGCCTTTTGGCCGACCGGTGGTGTACTGCAAGGGAAGGTTGAGTAGCCCTGCGGAATTCTTAGCTTGCTACTTTTATGCGTACTGGGTTAGCCAAAGAAGAAGACGAGCGAAAAACGTTTAAAGCTAAATTCATTCGGGTAGGAAAGAAGCGGAACTTCAAAGGCTTTTCCGAAGACACGATCCTCCTTCAACAGGTGATGGACGTGGCGGAGAATAAATTGGTAGCCGATCACGTTTGGTTCACCTATTCAAAAGTTTTTGAAACGAGTGGCATGCACGAAGGCGATGTGATCACCTTCGATGCGCGCATCAAGCGTTATGCGAAAGGTTATGTCAATAAAGCACTAGGCTTAAAAAAACGAACGACTGATTTCAAGCTTCTCGAGCTAAAAAAGGGGAAACCGAATGATTTGACCGATGATGAGTTTAAACAAATCCGATCAAACGCTAAAGCTTACTGGCCAAATGATTTTCAGATGTGGCTTTATGAAGAGCAAAAGCAAATAGAAGGTTTAAGAAAGCTTAGGAACTCATAGTCGAGAGAGTTCCAAAAAGGGAGCTCTACTCAAACCACAAGAACCTGAGCATATACAGGCTTGGGCTTGTACGCCACATGCGAAACGGATACGGGGAACCTGAACGCCAAACGCCCGCCACTACTTCGAAAAGTCATATGGAAAATGATAATTTTATATAAAATTTTCCTGCTTACCTATTAGCCTTATTTATACTTATGCATCACATCACTTTCATTAGCACGATCCATAAGGAAATAGGAAACTGCAACGCTGAGGAATTATATAAGATTATCGAAAAGCTAAGTCCAGGGGTTATTTTTTTGGAAGCCTTTGATGATTCTTATTCAGATTATGAAAAGTATTTCTTTTCGACATATGGAGAGTATCATGAGAGATTGGAAATAGCCGCAATCCAGAAATATTATAGATCAAATCCCCTTTTTAAATATGTTCCTGTTTGTAAAGACAGACTATCTGGTGACCTTCATAGAAAAAACAATATAGTCGGTCAAAATGGAGAAAGACAACAATGGATTAATAATTTCAAGTCTTTGACTGAGAAGCATGGATTTAAATTTCTCAATAGTTCAGAAAGTGTCAATCTATTAGAAGAAATCCGAGTATTGGAAAACCTAGCTTTAATTGGTACTGAAGTAGGCAAAATATTTGAAGCAGCTATGAAGGACTACGAAAACTCAATGCCTTCTGAATATATATTCATACTGTAACAACAATCATTTCAGTTCATCAATTTTTATGTGTGGTGCAGCACATAGAAAATCGATTATTGAAAAGATAGAGAAATCTAAGACCGAGGAGCAAAGGCAGCCGACATGGACAATTTTTGAAGGTTGAATCAGATCGCATTGAGGTTACTGCCGCCCTTGCTTGGGTTCTTCACCAACAAGCAAAACTCCACACAATACCATTACAAGTATACATCGGCCTGCAACTAACCTTTCTTCCAAACAGCTTTCACAAAGTCAAGTTTCAGGTCAGGCCATTGAGGTGGGAATCTCATTTAATTTGCGATTACAATTCTGTAGCCAAGAGAAATTGTAAACGGTAGAAAATCACGATTAATCTCGATATTCGAATCTTCGAGATAGTTCTTATATTCCAAAGCATCCTCACTTCGGAAGGGAACTTGTAGGGCGAATGTCCAAAAATTGGAGCGCGAATTCTTCAAATCTACACCTATACCAATTGTTGCGCCATAGAAGGTTCTATTAAAAGTGCTTGCATCCCGTATAATGTAGACCGCATTGTATCCATACATAGCCGAAAAATATGGACGCCACTTAGCTGATTGATCGCTAGCGTAAAGCCTAACTCCACCGTTCAAGCCAATGTTGGCTAGGTTGTAACCAACAGCGCCAAATAAACCTAAATGTTCGGTAACCATGCTCATTACGTTCAAACCTATGCCGCCAAAATCCAGGCCAGTCCCAATCCCTATATAAACTGGGGTAAAGTCAATCTCTTTGGCACGACCGAGATAAAAGCCGATAGATCCTCCAGTACGTAATCCAGACAAATTCATTGGTAGCCCAGTTCCATTAAAAATGAACGGCCTGCCAGTTGACTCTCTATAAATATTTGAAGCTAAATCGAGCTGATAGCCAACAAAAATATTGATACCGATTGGACCGAGCCTATGAGAGAGCGAGAATGTCGGTTCGAAAAAAGGATTAACAGCTTTGAAACTGGAGTTTTCCTTAAACTCAAAAGGCTGAGTTCCATCCGTGGCACTGATTGACCGATTTATCTGGAGTGTTGCAAACGCCAGCCCAAACCTTGGATCAATCTGTATGGAAGTGCTACCCTCATTAAAGGCAAACCTGGCAGCCGTTAACATGCGGAAAGTTTTGTATTTCAGCAATTGCTGTTCCCTGAACGTTCCCGAATAATCGGCATAGTACACTTGTCCTCCAGTTGAACCTTGCGATACCGAAAATCCAACCTGAGAATTTGGTAGATTCCATTTTGCATCCACGCCATAATACCAGAATGCCGGAAACGATTCCAAAACTTTACCACCAACCAGAAAGCGGCCTACAAGCGAAGCCTGGTATTTCTTAAGTTCGCTGTTCGAATAGCTACCTCTTCCTACATGAAATTCAAGATTGAATTGCGCTGAAGTCTGGAATGCACATAAACAAAGGATAACGATGTATTTAACCTTTGTCATATTGCTTTGATGTAGCGTCCATTTATAATGATCATACCATTAACCAGCGGAGTATTGTAACCACCACTGGCTTTGAATATCTTCTTGGCGCCAGTGTCGATATTTACCAGGTAAACTTTTGTGGCACCGAACTTTGCGTAGAGAAGAGTTTTTGTGGCGGGATCGTAAGCAGTAAGTGAAAATCCAACTTCAGGAGGATCAAAAGTTCGTAAGATGGACATATCATTGCTTCGAACGATAATAGTTTTTAGTTCATTTGCTACTTGATCATCATATTGTGTGGTGATGATCTCATCCGTGTTGTCGCCACGAAACCAACGGAAATAATAATTGTTTGGGATTGTTCCAATCCGAGTTTCAATGCCGCCACTTACGGAATAAACTTCTTGCCCTTCGATTGAATACCTTCCATCATCTGATATTTTAGTCCACCGATTGGCATTTTCCTGGCGCAAAACGGTAGTATTCTGCATATTCACGAGCCCCACGATATCTTTTGGGGGGCGCAGATGATCGTTGTCGAAAGCATAAAAACTTACAACCTGATTGTTGGCTCCGGAAATTGCACCTAGATAGGCCGGGGAAATATAATCACCGGCAATTGACATAGACGTTTCACTGTTGTTTACAAGGTTGAGTTGCGAGATTGTATGCCCTGTACCTATGTAATGTAGAAAATTCCCAGGCCAGGCAACGGTCATCCCATAATATGCATTCTCTTCGATAGTACGAGAGGTGAGCAAGTTGAAAGAATCATCATAAATGTTGATGGTAGATCCAGTACGCGCGATGAATTTATTTGCTGACTGGCTGTAATACCAGAAAAGTCCATAGGCTGCCGTTGGGGTTGCATTCCCAAGAAAGAAATCAATATTTTTTTCGGCCTGATATATGGTTGTTTCGGATTTGTCCAACATTTTAAACACCATACGCGTGACATACGGAAACACGCCATCAACTTTAAGGTTAATGGTGGTGTCCGCAACGGTTGTCACAGTTGCAAGGGTGGCATTGTCATCCGAAATAGTATAGGATTTAAAAGCACCATAATACTTTGGTTTACTCCAGACAAATCGAGCTGTCGTATCCTCAGGGTGAAACACCATACTAAAATCTATTGGAGGTTCGCTGACGGTTGCATAGGCAGTCGTATAAGTGAACATATTTCTAATTATTACTTGCAGGTAGGAAGCAGCACCGCCATCGATATAGGTTGAGTCGATAATGAAGTTTTTCGAAGGATCAGTGACTACTAAGCTTTTGTATCCATTGCCTGAACTGATTAAAAGTTCGTAACTGCTGAAATTGGGTTTTTCGTACTTGGGCCAGGTATACTTCACATAACCATTGTCGACTGAAGTCCCGATTTCAAAATTTAGTGGTGTGTCAATGTCAATAATGAGGACCCATTCCTTAACTATCGTAGTCTGAAGGTCTTTGAATTGTGTGATCAGGCTTTGATCGTTTAACGACTCAACGAAACTAATTTTTAATTTATAA
>DPSB01000660.1 GCA_003537495.1 Cytophagales bacterium
ATCGTACTAATTATACCGATGTAATTGAAAATAGTACGGCAACAGTTGATGTTGAGGAAACCGGTAAAGGCGGGGTGAACCAGGTGTTCTGGGCCAACGGTGTAGCTTTAAGTAAAAGTTTTTCGGTGGGTGTACGAGCTACTTATTTATTCAGCTCGATTGTAAATGAATACACCAACACACTTCCGGCTACGGTAACTCCGGTAGTTTACTCACCCACAATTTATGAGCGCACGTATATCAAGGACTTTAATTTTTCGTTGGGTGCATCGTTTCATAAAGATTCTCTCTTCAATAAAAATTACCGCTTCAATTTAGGCGCGGTTTATAATTTCAAATCAGAACTAAATACTGAATACTATACACGTATTGAAAGAAGAAATTCATCAGGTACAGTTGCCGATTCAACTACGCTAACCAACAATCAACCGGGTACCATCACGGTGCCGCAATCGTTTACTGTGGGTATATCGTTTGGTAAGGGCGAAAAATGGATGATTGGAGCAGATTATTCTTACTTAAAAAACAGTTTGTTTCGCGATTACTTCGGAACTTCGCAAAACGCGACAGATAGCTGGCGCATTGCTGTAGGTGGTGAATTTACGCCAGACCCAATGGCATTGAGTAGTTATCTGAAGCGCATGACATACCGAACAGGTGTCAGTATTGAACAATATCCGTATTTTATTAACGGTAAGCCCGTAGATGATTTTGGCATTAATTTTGGGTTTACTATGCCGGTTAGCAGAATTTCGAGCCTAGACTTCGCATTTAAAGTGGGCAGGCGCGGAACGGTGCAAGACCACACCATTGAAGAGAACTATTTTAAGCTTTACTTTGGTGTTACGATTAACGATCAGTTTTGGTTTATTAAAAGAAGGTTTGATTAAAACGTACAAAAAAATGAAAATGAACATGCGATCATCGGTAATGTTGTTGGCTCTTTCCCTTGGTGCAGTTGCAAGCTTTGGACAGTGTAGACTTACCTGGCCTGAAGACCCCGAAGTTCGGGCAAAGGCTGAAGAGAAAGTTGCCCTTTATGACGATGCTAAAACCCAGAAAAATTATCGTGCTGCCGTTGCGCCACTTCAGTGGATGCTAAACACGGCTCCAAAGTGGAGTACTAAGTTATACATTGATGCTACCGACATCTACAACAACCTGGCTACAGCCGAGAAAGATCCAGCTAAAAAACAAGTACTGGTTGATTCATTGATGTTGTTGTACGATATGCGCATTACCAATTGTGGTGATGAAGTGAATGTGTTGAATCGTAAAGTAATGTATGCGGCTGTGTTCAATTCGCAGAACAAAGCTAAAACTGCCGAAGTATTGGCTATGTACGATAAAGTCTATGAAATTAGTGGCAACAATGTATTGGATAACAACTTGCTTAGCTACATGCAGGTTATTCAATTAAATGTGGCATTGTTAAAAAATCTTACCGAAGATCAGATTTTGCAACGCTACGATAAACTCTCAGCTATAATCGATGCTAAAATTAAAAAAGCCCAAACCGAAGGTAAGCAGGCTGATGTAGACAGGCTGAAAAAAGTAAAAACCAGCGTAGATGATATTTTGCCTAAGTGCGGTGTAACCATCGACTGCGAATTTGTACGCAAGCACTTTGCTCCTAAGTTCAAACAAAATCCTGCTGATCTGTTAACTGCTAAAAAAATCTTCACCTTTATGACTACCGGTGGTTGCATTGAAGACCCACTTTGGTTGGAAGCGGCTGAAGCCATTCACAAAGAAAGTCCGGATTATGGTTTGGCTATTAACATGGCGCGTGTTTACGCTAAAAAGGGAGAGCTTGCTAAAGCCGAAGTACTTGCAAACGAAGCTGCTGAGTTAGCGCCTTCTGCAGAGAACAAAGAAACTGCAAACATTCTGGTGGGCGATTTATTAGCGCAAAAAGGAAGCAAAGCTGCTGCGCGCGAAGCCTATCGCAAAGCGGTTGCTGCTAACCCAGCCAGCAAAGAAGGTTATGAAAAAATTGGTGACTTGTATTTAGGCTCATTCAAAGATTGCCAGAAAAGTCAAAGCCTTGCTGAAGACCGTTTGGTTTACCTAGCCGCTTACGAAATGTATGCCCGCTCTGGTAATCAGCAAAAAATGGCTGCTGCCCGTGCGCAGTTTCCTTCCGTAACCGAATTGTTCGAGTTAAACTGGAAAGAAGGCGAAAGCAAAAGCATTTCGTGCTGGGTTGGTGAAACCGTAGTGTTGAAAACCCGCGGCAAAGACTAATAAAAAAGTTTTTCAAACAGAAGGCTGGTCGGTATGGTCAGCCTTCTTCATTTAGAAGCTAATGCGATATCTTGGCATTTTATTTTTGGTTGGCATATTGATGTTATCCGCATGCAGCACGTCAGAAACTACTGTGCCCGTGGAATATGAAGGCCCACTAAGCGAGGCCGAAAATGTAAAGATGCAGTATGCCGAGAAAGACCGCGTAAAAGTAATCCTTACCGCGGCTAAAATTCTGGAGTTTGCCAATGGCGATGAGGAATTTCCGGAAGGTATTTTTATCGAGTTTTACGATGAGTTGGGAAACAAAACTTCTACCCTGCGCGCCAACGATGCTTACTTTTTTAAACAAGAAAATAAATGGCGCGGCCGCGGCAATGTAGAAGTAATCAATACCCAAAAGCAAGAACAATTGAATACCGAAGAACTTTTCTGGACTCCAACCGATAAAAAAATCTTTACCGAAAAGTTTGTGACCATTAAACTTCAAAGCGAAGTACTGTATGGAACCGGTTTCGAAGCCAAAGAAGATTTATCAGACTACCGGATAAAAGACCCATCGGGTGATTTTACAGTAGATGAATGATCTGTTTAAATTTGAACACCCAACAGAATTCATGAAACTACTCGATATCATTCTACTCTCGCTAGCCGCTTTTTTTGTCATTATTGGCATTTACGAAACCATGGCAGTGGGTATTGGGCAGGCTTACACGTGGGTAATGGTTGCCGCCATTCTTTTTATGATTTACACCTACCGCAAAAAAGCGCGCTGAGCCCGGCTTTTTACCATCACAATTAATTGATAATCAAGGCCTATATTATCATTTGCACCTTTGGCGAATTGAGATAACAGGTTAAATTTGCGGTTCTTTAAACAAAAGCGCTGGCATTTTGCCGGCATCGTAAACTTTAGAAACATTCGTTATGGCATTGATTGGAACTTTGAGGAATAAGATGACCAAGTGGGTAGTGGGGTTTGTGGCCGTGGCCATCTCAGCCTTCGTATTAAACGACTTATTTGGTAATGGCCCAACAGCAGTTTTCGGAAACGAAAATAACGTAGGCGAAATCGGGGGTTCCGATATTTCCTTGAAAGAATATCAGGATGCGATTCAGGAGCGCGAAAACAATTACATCATGAACTTTGGTCGCCAGCCGGGCGATCGCGAAAGACCGCTATTGCAACAGCAAGCCTGGGAATACCTGATCGCACAAAAGGCAATCAAGCCTGAGTTTGAGCGTGTGGGCATTCGCGTTACCACCGATGAAATCTGGGACATGATCCAGGGAAAAAATATTGACGAGGGCGTTAAGAATTCTTTCTTAGACTCAGCCGGTAATTTTAGCCGAGCAGACTTAATGAATTATATTGAACGTACAGAAGGAAACCAACCAGCTGATCCACAACTGTTAGCCATGTGGCAGCAAGGCAACTATCGCTGGTCAACCTTCAAAAAAGATTTAGGGTTAGGGCGCGAGCGTATTAAATATGAAAACCTTTTAATCAAATCTAATTACGTAACCAAAGCCGAAGCTGAACGCGACTACCATAAGCAAAACGATGTAGCCGAAGCAAAATATCTGTACGTTCCATTCTTCGCTATCAGCGATTCAGCCATTAACGTTACCGATAGCGACCTGCGCGCGTATTACAATCGTACCAAAGCCCGGTACAAAGCCGAACAAATGCGCAATCTAAACTACGTGGCTTTCTCCATTGAAGCTTCTGCCGCAGACTCACTTCAGATTCGCGAAGATCTTAAAGCACTGGCTGAAGGTTTTAAAACAGCTGTAAATGATTCACTCTACGCTTCTACTAACACCGAAGGCAACGAACCTTTTACTAAATACACGCCTGCTACACTACCCACTATGCTGGCTGCTCAAAAAGAGAACCTTACTGCCGGAACGGTGTTCGGTCCTTTTTTGGATGGCGGCTCATATAAAGTAGTGAAGATTGTGAAAGCAGGCCGCGATACCGTAGGGACTGCAAGAGCAAGTCATATTCTTATCCGTTGGGATGATGAATCGGAAGCCGCTAAGAAAACTGCAAAAGAAAAAGCACGTAAAATTCTGGCTGAGATTAAAGGCGGAGCAAGCTTCGCAGAAAAAGCGCGTGAACATGGAACAGACGGTACTGCAAGCCAAGGTGGTGATTTGGGTTCGTTCTCATCAGGCGGAATGGTTAAGCCATTTGAAGA
>DPSB01000468.1 GCA_003537495.1 Cytophagales bacterium
ATGATATAGAGTTGCAGATTGATGGAAGCGGAAATAGTTTAATCATCGAACGCTTCTTTCGCGGAGCGTTCAACCTGTATCGCTTACGTTTAGACTCGGGTCAAATCCTACACGCCTTTACAGAACACACTCGTATTCTTCCAGTCGGTGCGCGTGTGCAAGCACATGTTAATACTGACCATTCCCTAAATATTTTTTCTGCTTAAATTTATCAACCACGTTGAAAACTGACATCATCAAGGATTAATTCAAAGTTTATATTGATTACTAGATTTATATAGATTTGAAGCATATACTCCGCCCATTCTATAAATGGAGATTAAATCAATATGTTTCAAACCTCATTAAATCTCAGTCCAGATATGACTGCTGAAGAACGAGTACAAGCCATTCGTGAGGCATACAATCAAGACCGCTCACAAATGACCTTGATGTTGGCTCATCAATTACGAATTCAAGAAGTTGAAATTTTACGCGCCTTACAAGGTGACACTGCTTACGAACTCGATTCATCTCGTTGGGAAGAAATCATCCGCGCTTTTGAATCACTTGGTGATGTAACCGTAATTGTTTCCAATGGAGCCACCACAATCGAAGTTACTGGTCAATTCGGAAAATTTTTCAACAAAGATGGCTTCTTAAACATCCGTACTGATTCTCTCGATATGCACATTCGCGGCTGGGAATTGGCTTCCGTGTTTGCTTTCAAAAAACCAAGTCACTTAGACAAACACGAATCATTATCTTTCCAGTTTTACGATAAACGCGGCAACTCCGCTTTCAAAGTATTCCTCAATTTTGGTGGCGTGGCGCCTTCTGCTGAATTGCAACAAAAATATACTGAATTTATTGAAACTTTTAAAAAGCCAGGATAACATTTTCAGATTCTGCTCATAATTCTCTAGTCAAAAACTATATAAACCTACATTGACCTGTTCGTGTTTGAAATTAAAATCACAAGCGAACTTAATTCAACACGCAAACTGTTGACTGATAACTGTTCACTGATTACTGACCACTGAATCCTAATACTGGTAAAAACTAAGTTCATAAAACGTCTCCAAATCGCCCTCATCCACACAGCTGTCGCCATGACTCTTGTTCCTATCAACAGCACATTAAATCGAGTCATGATTTTTGATTTAGGAATTTCAAAAACATTATTCACTTTACTTGCGATTTTCCCCTATCTACTTGCACCCATTCAAGTTGCCATCGGCTCATTCTCAGACCGTAACCCTATCTTTGGTTATCGTCGCACGCCATACATTCTTCTCGGTTTAATTCTTTGTGTTATCGGTGTAGTGGTTTCGCCACAAGTTGCCATCCTCATTCATGATAATTTCATAGTCGGCATTATCGTCGGCATTCTCGCATTCGGTGCATGGGGTATGGGCTACAACTTATCAGCCGTTTCCTATTTTTCACTCGCCACCGAAATCTCAGGTCAAAAAGGACGTGGTGCCACAATTGCGACGATGTTCTTTGTGATGGTCTTCGGTTTGATTGCGACTGGAATCACATTGAGTCGTTTAGTCCCAGAATATGATCCTGATACCTTATCGCGGGCATTTATCATCGTCGCCGCTTCTGCTCTGATTTTAGGCTTGCTCGGCATTTTCAAACTTGAGCCTCACGCCAGCATTTCCCCTGCGGCAAAGTCTGAGTCATATACCACCAAAGAAATGGTCTCTGCCATCACTGCCAACCCAGTTGCCAAAATATTTTTCATTTACTTATTGCTCTTACTCGCCGCCATATTGAGCCAAGATGTTTTACTCGAACCCTTCGGCGCACAAGCCTTTGGCATGAGTTTAGAACAAACCTCGCGTATTGTTTCTATTAGCAGTACATTCACATTAATTGCTTTTGTAGTTGCTGGTTTCATGGAAGGGCGTGTGCAGAAAAAAGTGATTGCACAAATCGGCAACATTGGCGCATTGACAGGTTTTATCATTATTATCATCAGCGGATTATTCCAAAGCCTCTCCGCATTTTATGTCGGTATTATTTTGTTAGGTTTTGGCACAGGCATTTCTACCGTTGCAAACTTATCTTTGATGTTTGAATTAACTGTCCCAGAAAAAGTTGGCTTATATATAGGCGCATGGGGCTTTTCAAATGGACTTTCACGCCTGACCGGTTTGCTTATGGCAGGCGTCGTTGCGGATGTAGCGACATATATCACTGGTAGTGCATTAAATGGGTATTTGGTGGTATTTGGCATTGAAGCCTTGTTATTGTTAATCGCCGCAGTGTTGTTAACACGTATTGATGTTGCTAAATTCAAAAAACAAGTGGAAGAACCATCATTTACAGATAAAATAGCTATGACGGCTGAATAAATTTTTTTGTAAATAGTGAGACACAATGAACGAATGGCTTTCTTTAAGTGATGCGGCAGATATGCTGGGAGTTCATCCTAGCACGGTAAGGCTTTGGTCTGATAAAGGGATTTTGCCGGTGCATAAAACACAGGGTGGGCATCGCAGGTATAGGCGTAATGAAATATCGCTGTGGGCAGAATCAAGTTTCCCCTCAAGGTTTGATGCGAATCAAATCATGCAAGAAATTATGCGCAGTTTGCGAATCCAAATTTCAGAAGGAAGTTTGGAAGCCGAATCTTGGTATCAAAAATTAGATGAAGAGGCGCGTGCGCAATATCGTTTGAGTGGGCGTTCTATTTTTCATGGGTTGATGAATTATTTATCCAGTGAAGGGGAAGATGCGGCGACGGAAGCATACGCGATTGGGTATGAATACGCTTCACGTGCCAGACGCTACAACTTGAGTTATGTGGACGCGACGTGTGCCTTTTTATTTTTTCGTAACATTTTGGTTGAAGCAGTAATAAAAACTTGTAGTGAAGCCAAAATGCCAATGATGCAAACTTCGCAGATGTATGCCAAGATGCACACATTTACAGATGGTATTTTAGTGAGTCTGTTACAAACGTATGAAACCTTGGGGAATGCTGGTCGGTAACTGAAAATATTAACTGCATAAAAATCATACCTGCGTTGCTTGCGTCATCATTCTGGCTGGTTTATACTTGCGGATATGCCAATCCCTGAACAAATTGGACGTTACATTATCAAAACAGAACTCGGACGCGGAGGTATGGCAACGGTCTATCGTGCATACGACCCTAGTTTCGACCGTGAAGTGGCACTTAAGATTTTGCCACGCGAAATGTTACATGACCCGCAATTTCGTGCCCGTTTTGAAAGAGAAATTAAGTTAGTTGCTTCGTTAGAACACCCGGCAATTGTGCCTGTGTATGATGTGGGAGATATTGAAGGTCAGCCATTTTATGTAATGCGTTATATGACGGGTGGTTCACTTTCTGATTTAATTGCGAAAGGCAAGTTCACTACTCAAGAAACAGCCGTTATTATCGGAAAAGTTGCACAAGGGTTAGCACATGCGCACCGTAAGAACATTATCCACCGTGATTTGAAACCCGATAACATTTTGTTCGATGAAAACGGTAGCCCGTTTATTTCGGACTTTGGCATTGCCAAACTTGCTGAATCAGGTAGCAACTTGACCGGAAGCGGTGTGATTGGTACGCCTGCATATATGAGTCCAGAGCAAGCGCAAGGCAAAGACATTGACTCACGCAGTGACGTTTATGGTTTGGGTGTGATTATTTATCAAATGCTGACGGGTCATCAACCTTACAGTGCTGATACTCCGATGGGTGTGGTAGTTAAACACATCACCGAACCTGTGCCAGAAATTCTAAAAGACATGCCCGAACTGCCACCCGAAGTAGATGAATTAATCAAAACGGCAATGGCAAAGGATAAAAATCGTCGTTATGAAAATACCATTGAACTTGCAAAAGCATTAAACAAAATTGCATTTGGTGAAGAAGGCAACTTAACTTTTAGCACCAACAGTGGGGTTACATCTCGTCTTAATTCTAATAACAATACGGTTGCTCCAGCTAAAAACCGCACAGGCTTAATTGTCGTTGGCGTTGTTTTAGTCGTTGCATTGATTGGCTTTTTCTTAATCCGCAATCAACTCATGCCACCAGAACCAATCGTCACTGCAACCGTTGTAGAAACACAACCTACATTAACAACAGTGCCGATTACTGAAACATCTGCGCCTGTGTTTGCCCCGGCTTGTTCTGCTGATGTAACTTTTCCTGTGCCAGAAGTACGTCTAACAGACAATCGCTGTTTGCAAAGAAGGGCTTACGCTTTATTTGCAATTCCACTTGATACAACTTTTGAAGCCCT
>DPSB01000207.1 GCA_003537495.1 Cytophagales bacterium
TTCTCTACAATGTAAGGAGCTTTCGTGGGTTCAATCCTATAGAGAATCGAAATTACAGCTGCCACGTTCAAACCTTCTTTCGAAGGCAGGTTCGAACTGATTTCCATATTCATGGTGCGAATAGGCATTTTGATAATGGTACTGGTGAACGGGTTAAACCCAACCGAACCCGGTTGAATCACTTTTGGATTTAATACACCAAGCCTTCGCTTCATGCCAACTTCACCTTGACGAACGATGGCACAACTTGAAAATACGAAGGCACTAATAATGAATAAGACATACTGCGTAGTTCTCATATCAGATTAAGTTAAGAGTGAATAATAAAATAAATAAAATGGGTAATCGCAGTTGCGATCTAAGTCAGTATAGCCCGATGGCAAAGCCAGCGGCTAACCGTTAATGCAGGTTGAGAATTCGGGTATCCAGTTGAAGTTGGTATTAGGGGAGCAACTATGAAAACGTAACGAACAATTTTTTTGATAACAAGTTGCTGTTGTGGAATAGATTCTTCTTTGGTGCTTGAGTTTTCTTCAACAATTTCAAACTGTGGTGGCTGAATGTAAGTACCTATGTTGCGAACCACCAACAGTGCAGAAAGAACAACCAGTAAAATTCTCATGTTGATAATCATGTGTCAGTACTTAACTCTAAGTAACGACATTTAAGGGGTTTGGTTCCACCTTTACAGGTGTTAAAGAAGGAAATGGCAAAACTACCAGCCAATAAAAAATCAAAAATCAGGATCTAACCCAAATTTCTCCTGTAATTTTTTGAGTAATGGATTTTTTTCAACTAATGCATCAAACTTTTCTTTGTTCGTATAGGCCATACGTCTGGTTTCGAACTGTGCAAACTGATATTCTAATTGAATTAAACTGTTATTGAGGTTATCGCGCAAGTAAGTAAGCAGATCAGATTTAATGGTGTGTAACAAAGGTTCTTCAACCGGGTTGGTAAGGGTTAGGTTTATTACATTATTCTGAAACGTAAATGGCTGCTTTAATAAATGATACTCGGCAACCTGAGTTTTCTTTAGTTCAGCAAAATCATTCCACACCTGAAGCAGGTCTGCTTCTTTTACCGGTTTGTTTTCTTTTGCCGGGGTTACAACAACGGGTTTGGTTGTTTCCTCTTTTACTTTTCCTTTTAAAAGATTACTGAGGTTTAAGGTGGTGCGGGGCTTATTACTTTCGTCAGCCGTTTTGGCTATTGGTTCTTTTACAACTTTGGCAACAAGGGTAACTGTTTCGATCGCTTCCGCGGAAGCAGGTGCGGCATTTGACTCAATTACAGGAGTGGTGGGAGTAGAGTTGGTTACGGGTTCAATTTTTTTTTTACTCCTTCCTGTAAAGAAGCAGTGCCGTTTGCTTTTATTACAGCATTAACATGTGCCATCTTCATGAGGGCAAGTTCAACCAACAGGCGTTGATTTTTGCTGCTCTTATAATTCATGTCACACTGGCTGGCCAGGTTTAACCACGAAAGCAACAAAGAAGGTGAAGCTGCACCGGCTTGTTCAAGATATTTTTTGCGCGTACTATCTGGAACTTCCATCAAATCAACGGTGCGGGCATCTTGTGCTACCAGTAGGTTACGCAAATGATCGCTTAGGCCGACAATAAAATTATGACCATCAAATCCTTTTTTCAGAATTTCATCTAACAACACTAATGGTTGAGCATGATTTTCGGACAACAACCCATCCACCACTTTGAAATAATAATCATGATCAAGAATGTGGAGGTTGTTCAATACATTTTTAAATGTTACCTCGTTGCCCGAGGAGAACGTAACCATCAGATCGAAAATGGAAAGCGCATCGCGTAAAGCGCCATCCGCTTTTTGAGCGATCAAGTGCAGAGCTTCCTCTTCGGCTTTTATCTTTTCGCGATCAGCAACTTTTTTAAGTTGGCGCGAAATATCCGAAACCTGAATTCGATTAAAATCATAAATCTGGCACCGCGATAAGATAGTGGGGAGCAGCTTATGCTTTTCAGTTGTGGCCAGAATAAAAATGGCGTATGGTGGTGGTTCTTCCAACGTTTTCAAAAAAGCATTAAATGCCGAGGTTGAAAGCATGTGCACCTCGTCAATAATATACACCTTAAATTTTCCGAACTGTGGTGGGTAGCGTACCTGGTCAATCAGGTTACGGATGTCATCCACCGAGTTGTTGGATGCAGCATCCAGTTCAAAAATATTAAGTGAATTAATTTCAGCTTTTTCTTCGAAGCCGTTGATCAAACGTGCTACAATGCGTGCACAGGTAGTTTTACCCACACCCCGCGGCCCACAGAATAATAAAGCCTGCGCAAGTTTGTTGTTATCGATGGCATTTTTAAGCGTGGTTGTAATATGTTCCTGGCCTACCACTTCTTCGAAGCCAAGTGGGCGATACTTACGAGCCGAAACCACAAAATTTTCCATCGGGCGCAAGATAGTTTAATTTGAAAATTGGGCAATTTGAAATTTGAAATTTTAGGGCTAAGTCTTTTACGGTAGATTTACTGTAAAAATACGATGTAGTATCGTATTTTTAATTTAAACATACTTGTATGAAAATCACCGCGTTAGTTCCAGAATCTTTAATGGATGAGGTAAAAAAATATTCTGGGGGAAAGAACGTTACTGAAAGTCTGATAATTGCTTTAACCGACTATACTAACAGGCAAAAGCTGAGGAAGGCGATTCAAAAGTTGAAAAAGAACCCACTTGAGTTTGCTGATGATTTTAATGCAGAAAAAATCCGCAAGGTTAACCGTTATTTATGATTATTGTTGACACCTCAGTCTGGATTGAGTTTTTACGGCAGTCTGATGATAAGATTATTGATTTAATGAGTTCTTACATAGAAAATGGAGAAGCGGTAGCTTTAAAGTTTCGTGTTTGGCGATTTGCTTCAAGGTACTAAAAACGAAGCCGAAGAAAAGTTGATTTTAGAATTTTGGACATCCTTGCCAAAAGTGAATGAAAGCGCAATCGTGATTGAGGCAGGAAAGTTATCATACAAAAGAAAACTTCCAACTAAAGGAATTGGTCTGATAGACAGTTGTTTGTTGCTAGCTTGTAAATCAAACAAAATGTCGCTTTGGACATTGGATAAAAAGCTTCTTGAAGAATATCGAAATAGTTAATTACAACTTCTCCATCAAAATCGCCAGAAAAGTTTTTACGGCATCTACATAATTACCCACCCGGATATTTTCGTTTTCCGCATGTTGATTATTGTCGGCATTTACCGTAGGCACACTTACAGCTGGGATATTTAATGTTGTGACAAAAGGTGAAATGGGAATAGAGCCGCCCATGATGCGGATTTTGATGGGCTCTTTTCCAAACGCTTTTACCATTGCTTTGTTAAGCCAAATACCTGGGGCCGAATTAAGCGGAGTTTGAAACGCAGCATACGAAAAGTGCGATCGGAAAGAAGCTATTTTTTCGTATTGCATCCGTTCGGCTTCAGTGGGTTCGCGGTCAATCACATAATAACCTTTATCCTGAATATGTTTTTTCACCAAACCAACCAATCGATCAGGATCGCTTCCGGGCACTAACCGGATATCAATTTCGGCTGTAGCCGTTGCCGGAATTAGCGTGCGCGATTCTTTACCAATAAACAATGCATCCATGCCGCGAATGTTCAACGTAGGGTATTGTAACGACTCCTGAAAATTTTCGCCAATGTTATCCGCTTTGGCAATGCCTAGAAATTTTTTGATTTCGGTTTCATTGTCGGGTACTTGTTTCAGAACAGCTTTCTCTTCGGCTGTTAAGGTAATGCCATCATAAAATCCAGGAATGGTAACACGACCATCATCACTTTTCATAGATGCAAGCAACTGTGCTAACCGCATGGCGGGGTTAGGTGTGTAGTTTCCATAATTACCACTATGCACGGGAACACGCGGCCCGAATGTAGTAAGCGTAATTTCGCAAATGCCACGTGCACCAAAACTTAACGTGGGTTGATTGCTTACATGGCGCGGCCCGTCATAAATGATAAGCATATCAGCAGCCAGTTCGTTCTTATATTTAAGTACAGCCGGTGGCAGGTTAGGCGAACCTAATTCTTCTTCAAAATCCATAATTACTTTGATGTTATAATTAGGTTGAATCTTTAAAGCCTGACCAGCATCCAACGCAGCCATAAAGGCCATAGCCGGACCTTTGGCATCGGAAGTAGCACGGGCAAAAATCCGCCAGTCGGGATTAAAGCCTTCGTATAAACGTTCATACGCAAGGGTGTTCCACTTGCCTTCGCTGTCTTTTTCCTTTAAAGTCGGTTTCCACGGACTTTCCTGTTGCCATTGCGAAGGCTCAACCGGTTGGCCATCAATCTGTAAATAAATCAGAACAGTTTTGCTGGCATTTTTTGCTTTGCGTTCGGCTAATAAAAGCGGAACAGTGGGTGTATTTAATCGGGTTGTGGTGAAGCCACGTTTGGCAAAGGCTTGTTCGCACCACTGCACATTTTTTTCAATATCCTGCGGAAAGTGTGCATCATTAGGTAGGCTGAGCATTTCGTAAAACTCTTTGAACGATTGCGTGGCATACTTGGCGGCAACTTTATCGAGGTCAGGATTTTTTTGTGCGTAGGTGAGGTTTAAGGAAATAGAAACAAGAATGAGCAGGATGGATTTTTTCATTCTTAAATGTAAGTAAAACCTGCACTCAAAATCTATTTGCGATAAATTTCTGTTTACGGATTGATTACTTTTGTTGAAATGCAAACTCCGAAGTACTCTGTCATTGTTCCGGTTTATAACCGACCGCACGAAGTGCAGGAACTACTGCAGAGTCTTACACAACAATCATATAAAAATTTTGAAGTGCTGCTGGTAGAAGATGGCTCAACCCAAACCAGTCGCGAGGTATATGAGCAATATGCTACTTCATTATCCATTACGTATTTCTTTAAACCTAATAGTGGTCCTGGGCCCAGCCGTAATTTTGGTTTTGAACGCGCGCGGGGCGAATACTTTGTTGTGTTTGATAGCGATTGCGTAATACCCGAAACCTATTTTGAAGCGGTTGAAAAGTTTATGCAAACCGAAAGTATTGATGCATG
>DPSB01000222.1:0-3049 GCA_003537495.1 Cytophagales bacterium
TGTTGCGGATTGATGATTGTATTCACCAAGAAAAATGCACTGCTGATTTTAATGGGTATCGAACTGATGCTAAATGCAGCCAACCTTAATCTTGTCTTATTCAACCGACAACAAACCGGCATGGACGGCCAGCTCTTTGCTTTGTTTGTAATTCTGGTAGCTGTATGCGAAGCAGCAGTGGGCATTGCCATTATTCTGCGTGTGTACCATTATTTTAAGTCGGCAGTGCCCGATCAGGTAAGTGATTTGAAAGAACATGAGTGATGCTGTCACCATATTGCTGATCACATTACTAATGCCGGTGGTATCAGCCGGGATTGCATTTTCAGTAAAGGAAAAATATGGCTGGCTTATTCCCATTATTTGTTCGTTGCTAATACTGGTAGCAGCCATTGCGTTATTGTTTCCGCTTTTTGCCAATACACAACTGACTGAACAATTCTCAATACCGTGGTTATCTATCGGCAACACAAGTGTAAGCATGGGTATTTTAGCAACTCCGATTACACGCCTGATGGCCGCAGTAGTACTCTTTGTTTCGGCTATGGTGCATATTTTTTCTATTGGCTATATGGCCAACGAAAAAAACACCGATCGGTACTTTGGATTTTTAGGATTGTTCACGTTTGCCATGTTGGGGTTAGTGTACAGTACTAACTTGTTGATTACGTTTTGTTTTTGGGAATTGGTTGGTTTTTGCTCTTACCGATTGATTGCACATACACAACAAAAACCTGCAGCTGCACAAGCTGCTACCAAAGCATTTCTGTTAACCAAAGCGGGTGATGTGGCGTTCTTAATTGGCTTGCTGATTTTATGGGTACAGAACGGAACACTTGAATTAGTCTATATCACTTCAACATCAGGAGTGTGGAATACCGTTGCTGGTCTTTGTATTTTTTTGGGTGTAATGGGTAAGTCCGCCCAATTTCCATTATTCAATTGGTTGCCCGATGCCATGCAAGGCCCCACACCGGTATCGGCATTGATACATGCTGCCACCATGGTTGCTGCCGGCATTTTTATGTTGGTACAATTAGTACCGGTGTTTACACCTCATACACTTTGGGTAATGATGGCTGTAGGAATTGTATCGGCACTAATGGGTGCTGCTGGTGCGTGGCTGGTTACCGACATCAAAAAAATTCTGGCCTATTCTACCATCTCGCAATTAGGTTTTATGATTCTTGCACTCGGTCTGGGTGAAACCACTGGCGCATTCACGCATTTGTTGCATCATGCTTTTTTTAAAGCGGGTTTGTTTTTAGCTGCCGGTTCTATCATTCATGCTATGCATCAGGCCACGCATCAAACGGAAGTTGATGTGCAAGACATTCGCCAGTTGGGTGGTTTACGCAAACAAATGCCCGTTACATTTATTGGTTTTGCCATTTGTGCTGGCGCACTTGCAGGCATCCCGTTAACCTCGGGGTATCTATCAAAAGAATTAATTCTTACCGTGGTGCATCAAAAAAATATCTGGTGGTTAACGTTATCGGTATGGATAATTGTCTTTGCCACACCATTATATATTTTTCGCTTGTTATGGTTTGCATTTCTAAAACCAGCTAGGCATGTATTAACTGTAAATGAAGCCCCATGGATTATGCGTTTACCGGTAATCTTACTAGCTCTGGGTTCTATTACTTTTTTGTTTCAGCAAGGCCACCTCAGTTCATTCGCCACGCAAATTCTACAAACTGAAATCGCAGTACCAACTAGTATTGTCATCATTTCATTAGTGGTAACCGCTGCTTCGCTACTCACCGCGTGGCTCAGCAGAAATCTAAGCTCCCGCTCCACCGAATTTTTGATTCAATTTTTTCTGGATAGCATCAATCAATATTTAGTTCGGCTTACCACTTTTACAGGAAGGTTAACAACCACGTTTGATAAAAAATGGATTGACGGTTCCATTCACACGCTTGCGTATGGTAAAGTGATGCTGGCACACGTGGCAGGTTGGGCCGATCGAAACATGGTAGACGGTACCGTACATGGTGTAACCTGGGTGGCGCGTGGTCTAGGAGGCCTTACCCGATCGGCTGCCAATGGAAAAATTCAAAGTTATTTACTGTGGGCTATGGCTGGCTTACTTATTTTTATAATCTGGATGCTTTACTGATGCCTTACCTATCACTCTTAATTTTTATTCCGGTTATAACTGCATTGGTGGCATTGCTTATTCCGGCACGATACACGCGCGTATTTCCATGGGTAACCATTGGCGTTAACATTATTCAGGTAATTCTTTTTGTGCTGATGCTATTCCACTTTCAAGCCGATGGCGGTCTCCAGTTAACAGAAAAGCATGCATGGATTTCGCTTTCACTAAACAATTGGGGTCAGCTACAAGCCGAGTATTTAGTTGCTGTTGATGGATTAAGTTTTCCATTGGTTGGATTAAGTGTGGTCATCATGCTGATTGCAACGATTTCCTCGTGGCATGTTTCAAAAAGTCGCAAAGGATATTTTGCGCTATTGTTGATTCTGAATGGCGCCATCATCGGTAGTTTTTGTGCGCTCGATTTTCTGTTATTCTATGTATTCTTCGAGTTTATGCTGTTGCCTATGTTTTTCCTTATCGGGATTTGGGGCGGACCAAAACGCGAATATGCATCTATCAAATTTTTCCTTTACACACTTCTTGGCTCCATCTTCATATTGATTGTAATGATTGGGCTTTACCTGTCTGTTCAATCGCCTGAAAACTCAAATGAAGTGGTGCATACCTTTAATGTGCTGCACATGCAAAACCTCGAAAACTTTATTCCAGGTTCATGGCTGGATGCAGCATCATCCGGTTCGTGGCGATTGTGGGCATTTGCATTACTGTTCATTGGCTTTGTTATTAAACTACCAGCAGTTCCGTTTCACACGTGGCTTCCCGATGCACACGTAGAAGCACCAACTGCAATCTCGGTTGTTCTGGCCGCTCTGTTGTTGAAGATTGGTGGCTATGGAATACTACGATTTGTTTATCCGGTGTTTCCAGATGGTGCCGTTTACTTCAGCGATTGGGTTGCGGGCATTGCCGTGATCAGTTTTT
>DPSB01000222.1:3287-3418 GCA_003537495.1 Cytophagales bacterium
AGCGATTGGGTTGCGGGCATTGGCGTGGTATCCATTATCTACGGAGCATTAAATGCGTTGGCCAGCAAAGATCTAAAACGCCTCATTGCCTATTCATCAGTTTCGCACATGGGTTTTGTGCTTTTGGGCAT
>DPSB01000362.1 GCA_003537495.1 Cytophagales bacterium
TGGGATGTTATTGAAGACGAAAGCAAAGCCAATCGTTGGCTATTGTTAATGGCTTATATGGTTGGGCTTTCCATTGGGGTACACTTGTTAAACCTGGTGGCTTTACCTGCGTTGGGATTAATCTACTATTTCAAAAAATTCAAAACTTCGGTTTGGGGTATTATCGCCACACTGGCTATTAGCGGTGGATTAGTTTTATTTATTAACGATTTTATTGTTCCAGGCTTGCCTACCATTGCTGGTCACTTTGAAGTATTCTTTGTAAACACATTGGGTTTATTCTTTGGCTCCGGTGCGCTTGTCTTTTTCTTACTGGTAGTTGGTGGCTTAGCTTACGGAATCTACGCAACACAAAAACAAGGCCGCGTGGTGTTGAACACGTTCCTATTGGCTACCACTTTTATTTTGATTGGCTACGCATCGTACACAACTGTATTGATTCGTTCTAACTACGATACACTCATCAACGAAAACGCACCAAAAGATGTAATGAGTTTTATCCGCTACCTGAAGCGTGAACAATATGGTAGCCGTCCGTTATTATACGGAGCCTATTTTACAGCACGCCCGGTTGATATTAAATATGGCGCACCCATCTATACTAAAGGCAAAGACAAATACGAAATCAGCGACCGCAAGTTTTCCTATGTGTACGAAGAAGGTTCTGAAACGCTCTTACCGCGTGCCTGGAGTTCGGATCAGGCACAAGCCTACAAAAGTGCAATGGGATTACGCACGTATAAAGATGCGCAAGGTCGTGAACAGATTGTACAGCCCACGTTTGGTCAAAATCTTACGTTCATGTTTCAACACCAGATCGGCACCATGTATATGCGCTACTTCATGTGGAACTTTGCCGGTCGCGAAAGCGATGAACAAGGTGCTGATTGGTTAAGCCCTATTGGTGCGGCTAAAGATGTGCCGGCAGCATTGGCAACCAACAAAGGCCGCAACAATTTCTTTATGATTCCTTTTGTGTTGGGATTGATCGGTATGTTCTATCAGTTCGTAAAAGACACCAAAAACTTTTCTGTTGTTGCGCTTCTTTTCGTGATGCTGGGGGTTGCGATAGTTGTTTACCTTAACTCACCCCCTACCGAACCCCGCGAGCGCGATTACATCTATGCCGGTTCGTACTATGCCTATGCCTTCTGGATTGGATTAGCCGTGATTGGTTTGTATGAACTGCTCGGCATGGTTATTAAAAATGGAAGGGTAGCTGCCATTGCGGCATCGCTAATTGGTCTTGCCGCACCAGCCATCATGGCTGCCGAAGGTTGGGACGATCACGATCGTTCAAACCGGTACTTTTCGGTTGATTCCGCTCATAACTATCTTAACTCGTGCGGGCCACAAGCCGTAATTTATACTGGTGGCGATAACGATACGTTCCCGCTTTGGTACGCTCAGGAAGTAGAAGGCAACCGTACCGATATGCGCGCAGTGGTTTTGAGTTACTATAACACCGATTGGTATATTGAACAAACCATGCGAAAAGCGTATGAGTCGGAGCCAATACCTTATACATTAAGCAAACACCAATATCGCCAAGGTGGCCCTAACGATTACCTGATGTATGCTGACTTCAAAGTAAAGAGCATTGATGCCAAAGAATTCATCGGACTTATTTCGAAAGATTATGCGCAATTGCGCGATGATGATCGTAACCTCGTACCCAGTAGAATTTTTACACTCAATATCGACAAAGCAGATTTACGGGCGCGTGGTATTATTCCTGCGCGGTTAGATAGCTTGCTGGTAGACCAGATGCAGATCCGGTTGTTGAAAAATACGTTGGAGAAAAAAGATCTGGCCATTCTGGATTTTTTAGTAACCAATAATTGGGAACGTCCTATTTATCTTAATCAAACTTCGCTTTCGCAGATTAACATTGATTTAAGTCCGTACGCCATACAAGAAGGTAATGCGTATCGCATTCTCCCTATCCGCAATCCACGGCAGGATCGGGAATATCTGGTAGATACCGAAAAGACTTACGATAATATGATTAACAAATTCCGCTACCGCGAACTGGATAACGAGAAGGTTTATTACAGCGAGGACTATCGCAATTTTGTATTGAACCACCGCAGTGCCCTCAACTCGCTTGCCGAAGCATTGGTAGATGAAGGCCAGATGGAAAAGGCAAATACTGTATTAGAATTCTCGATAACCAAAATGCCAGATCGTGTAATCCCTTACGATCACACTACTGCATCTCTGGTTGACTTATTCTTTCAGGTTGGCCAAAAAGAAAAGGCCCTTGAAATAGCCAAACTACTAGGCGACCGTGCTGAAGAAATGGCCACTTATTTAGTGGACGAAAACACTGGATTGAGTCAGGAACTACGTAGAAATATTTTCATTCTTAACTCCTTGCAACAAACGCTTTATGAAAATGGCGAAATGGAGTTGGGTAAAAAGTATGAAGATGCCTTCAACAACTTGTTGGCAAGACTGCAGATTGGTGGCGCAGTAGATAGAGGAGATTATTGAAAAAAACCGCCAAGACACTGAGGCGCTAAGTCTTTGATTAATCCAAGAAGAAATACTTTGCGGCTTTGTGTCTTTGCGGTTAATATTACTTCCTAACAATCAAAAATAAATCCAGTGCCTGCGTAGCATCATCTACCAACAGATAATCTTCGTGGCGAATACTGGCTACCAATTCATCCGAAGCATCTTTGAGTTTATTCCGATTAAGTCGGTTCATAAACTCGTAAGGCACGCGCAACCACGAGGCTGGTAATTTGTATTGAAGATTAAACACATCCCAACGCATCAGTTTATCTACCGATTTTTTATTGCGTTCGTAATACTCCATCACTTTGGTATTACCACCAATGCCCTTCATGGTAACCTCGCTAAAAAATTGTTGGGCTAAATGAGTGAGCTCTGCAGCAGTATACTCGCGCACGTGCCATGGGTTTCGCGAAAGTGATAATGGCCGGTTAGGTGTAGTAAGCAGTGCAAGACCTCCGGGTTTAAGCACGCGGTGAATTTCTTTCAGAAAAAGTTTATCGTTTTCAATGTGTTCAATCACCTGAAAACTAACAATCGAATCGAAACTATTATCGGCAAAAACAGAAAGTGGTGGAATATTGCCGCTGTGAAATACCCCTTGCGGATATTTCAATTTTAAGCCTTCAATAACCGGTTCAATCTTATCGATAGCCGTATAATGGTTTATGGCCGGTAAAAGCCAATCAATACCCCGGCCTTCACCACAACCCACTTCCAGCAATTTTCCGGAAACGAATTGTGGGGCCAGTACGTATGCTTTTAATAAGCGCTGGTGAATTGGATTATCGGAAGGGATTGATTCTGAAGTTATTTCTGTTGTATAAACCGATGCCATTCGAAAAAAAATATGGCGCAAAAATAACGTAATCTATTAGAATTATCGTTTTACCTTTAAACACCAAAATACGCAGTATGAATCGCTTTTTGTTATTTCTGTTCTTCGTTCCCGCACTCAGCATGGCACAACCCATTACCGGGTTAAACTTTCGCGAATGGTATAACCCCGATGCAGAAATTGCTGTTGCCTTTGATGTGGTGCGACTATCCAATCAAATGGTGGTAGATTTTACCATCAGTTCCCGCCAACTGCCTTTGGAAAAGTATTCTATTACCTGGGAGCGTAGAGACACCTACACCCAACGCGATGGCAACGCGCTTGCCGAAACTCCGGTTGGTGTAGTTGATTCAGAAAAACAAAAAAAAGGTAGCTGGACTTTTCCGGTTCCGCCTGCTTCGTGGTTGCTGGTTGCAAAAGTTACCAACATAGAAAGCAAAACCTCGTGGACATACTTTAAACAAATAGATCCAAAATATCCGGCTAACGGCTGGCTTGAAAAAGATGGGCAAAAACTACAGCAGAAATTTCTGACTCTGAAAAAATCCTATCAGGTAAAAAGTTATAGCGAAGCACCTTTGTTTGTTTCCGTTTATTTCAACGACTTTAAACCCGCCACACCACCATTTGCCGATCAGGTTGATCAGGTTGATCGGTTTATGTTTTATGATTCTACTTTTCGGCTGGCGGTAGGCGAAATGTTTACACCAACACGGCCCGGTGTGTATTTGATTCAGCGCGATACCAATGCAGCCGAAGGTTTTGCTTTTCTGGGTGTAACCGATATTTATCCGAAGTTTTCTTCCATTGCCGACCTGGCCGAGCCGCTTTTATATGTTACCACCAGCGATGAGTTTGCTCAAATAGACCTTGCCGGCAACGACAAAGCAAAATTTGATAAAGTAATTCTGGATGTTACGGGCGATCGCGAGCGCGCTAAAAATTTTATGCGCAGTTACTTTCGCAGAGTAGAATTAGCCAACAATTATTTTACGTCTTACAAGCACGGTTGGAAAACCGATCGCGGTATGATTTACCTGATTTTTGGTTTGCCTGATGAAGTAAGCATAAACGATGGCACCGAAACGTGGTTCTATAAATCTTCGCGTACACGATTCACTTTCGTGAAGCGAGGTAGCGTGTACGATCCGGGGCATTACGTGCTGCTGCGCGATAAACGATTTGCTGAGACTTGGTTTAGCACCATTGACCTCTGGCGCAAAAGCAGATTTTAGAGTGGCTCGTTTTTATACCTTTGCCTAAATTTTCTTCATGGAAAAATCGGAAATGATTTTTGGTACCCGGGCTGTAATGGAAGCCATTAAAGCCAAGCGCGAAATTGAAAAGATTTTTGTTCAAGCTGGCCTGAACAACGATCTGATTAAAGAACTGATCCAGGTTGCAAAAGCGAATGCTGTACCGTTTACGTTCGTTCCTCAACAAAAACTCAACCGGCTATCAACCAAAAATCACCAGGGTGTAATTTGTATACTGGCCACAGTAAGCTATGCTAACCTGGAAGGCATTATCGATAAAGCATACCAGGAAGGCCGTGAACCATTTCTTTTAATTGTAGATCGGGTAACCGATGTACGCAACTTTGGTGCCCTGGCCCGCACGGCCGAGTGTGCCGGGTTGGATGCCATTATTATGGGCGATAGTGGCAATGCACCTATAACAGGCGATGCCATGAAAACATCAGCCGGAGCATTAAGTCATTTACCGGTTTGCCGAGTTAAGGACATGAAAAAGACGTTGCATTTTTTACGCGAAAGTGGCATTCAGATTATTGCATGTACTGAAAAAGCAAGTGACCTGCTTTACGATCTTGATCTGAACACACCGCTTGCATTGATTGTTGGCTCGGAAGAAGATGGCATCTCGCCTCAACTTTTAAAAGAAGCTGATCGGTTGGCTAAAATTCCGATGAAGGGAAAGATCAGCTCTCTTAATGTTTCAGTGGCAGCGGGTATTTCGATTTATGAAGCGCTAAGGCAAAGAAGTCTGAAGAAATAAACTTGTGTCAACATAATGCACGGGCCTACTCCATCTTACCAAAGAGGCTATATTTTACCAGAAAGTGAATCCTTGTTAGCGGTGAAGCTAATTGTGCATTTCCGGATATACCGGCATTTCGCTCAAACATTAACTCAAAGTTTAGTTTTTTCACCTGATAGGAAATTGAAGCAGTGGCCCCAAATTTAAATTTACTAGAAACAAATTCTCTTTGCCGGGGAGGAGTTGAGGGGTAAATTACTTGCCAGTTGGCGTCAGAAGTAGAAATGAAAACAGGCATCCCCCCCACTGCCAGATTTAAAGGAATTGTACGAAAAGGTTTTAAGCCAAGGTTCAGGTTACCACCAATCCAATGATGTCGAAAGGTAAAATTTGATTCAGTGTTAGTGACTTCATCAAAATGATTTCCCTGTACATTAAGATTAGAGTATAGCAAGAACAAGCGAAAAGATAGATTGTCTCTTCTCAAAGATTTAAACTCCAAACCAGCACCAAGGCTTGGGGACACTTTAGCCGCTTCAAAATCACCTTTAACTAACGCGTTATAAGCCGGAAAATCAGAACGAAATTTTAGGAAGGGTTGATTAACCCCAACCATGCCAAATAAATCTACCCGGAAGTTTTTTACATCCTGCTAGGTAGTTATTTCCTCTCCAGAGCATCTGCTAAATTTAGCAAAGAGTTTCTCCAGATCGCGCTGGTTGTACATAACACTTTCTATGCTTGATGTTAAATCAGGGCATTGTTTAAATAATGTTTTCAATTGACCAATATAGGTTCTGTTCTCTGCTGCAAAGGTCTTCGTGGACGACAGTTGTAATCTGTCCACTAAATACCTTTTATAAACAAGTTGCTCAATAGGGTTAGAACCATCGCTGGAGAAAAAATAAACCCATCCGTTCTTGTTTTTATAATGATACAGAATTTTGCTGCCCCTGAAAAGTACACGAAGAAACAAGGTGTCTTGTTTAAACTGAGGGGTTGACGAGTAGTCAAGATTTTGCGTGTTAGCGACCGAGTGATCTACATTTACAATTGCACTTTCATAAAATTCATTTGCAACATAAAATGACTTTATATCCAGTGGTTTGTATTTCTTTTTAACCCCCTTACTCTCAAACCCAACATGATCGGGCGATGTATTCCATCGGGCTGCACTAAATAGACCTCTTATCGTATCACCCACATTGGTAATGATATAACCTTCATTTCTGGTTTTTTGTCCAGATGCGCTTTCCGATAATACTAAAATAAATAAGGTAAGATAGAAAAACTTCATAGCTTGAATAATACTTCAGACACTAGTTTAAAAATGCAGTTTGAATAGTCCAAACACTTCATTAAGTAGCCTTAACTAATTCTGGTATTTATTGTAACAAACAAGCCTGCTTTACAAATAATCGTTGCCGTTATTTTT
>DPSB01000564.1 GCA_003537495.1 Cytophagales bacterium
CTAAGTTGGCAATGCGTTGCCCTTCACCCAGGCCTCCAGCTTTTTGTAAATCGGGCATAATTATATCCACTGCGCCTTTTTCTAATAACGGCCTGAAGCCATAGGCCAGGTAATGATTTTCGCCTGCGCAAATTGGTGTGCTTGTAGATTTTGTAATCTCGGCATAAGCATCTGCATTTTCAGCTGGTATGGGTTCTTCCAACCACATCAGGTTTAACGGTTCAAGAACTTTTGCAACGCGATGTGCAGTGGGTGAATCATATCGCCCATGCATGTCGGCACAAATATCAATCTTATTACCAACCGCTTGCCGTGCAGCTGCCATCTGATCATACATGCGTTGAATTTCCATTGGACTCGCAGTCCAGTTCCATCGGTCGTAGCGGTTCGGATCGTTTGCCTGATCTAAATCAAACTTAACAGCATTGAATCCCATGGATACTGCTTCTTTTGCTGCCTTTGCAAAATCTTCGGGCTTTGGTAATTGATTTTGATACAACGCTGTATCCATGTACACCCGAACGCGATCGCGAAACTTACCACCCAGTAATTGATACACGGGTACGTTCAAAGCTTTACCGGCCAAATCCCACAGCGCAGTTTCAACTGCACTTAATACGGCCACATAAACACCAGATTGTGCGCCACCAAAAAACGCAGCCTTTCGCAATTGTTCAAAAAGACGATTAACATTAAGTGGATTCTGATCTTTCAGAAATCGCCCCATGCGTTGAACGAGCGGATAACTTCCGGCAACGGCATCTACACCTTCGCCACAACCGTAAATACCCTGGTTGGTATGAATCTTAACAAACAATCCATTGCCACCACGGATGAAGGCACACTTCACATCGGTGATTTTTAAATCGGATGGCGCTGAAAGTTTGGGCGTTTTATCAATTGCATCTTCAAATCCTTTACCAAAGGTTGTAAAAGGAGTTGCTGCAGCGGTGGCAGCAACAAGTGCTGCTTTATTAAGAAATGATCTTCTGGAGGATGACATGTTTTTAAAAAATTTAGATTCGATTAAATTACCACGTACGTTCTTTTAAAAATTCCTGTATCTGTTCTTTACCAACAGGCAATTCGTTGATATGATCGTTCAACCATTTTGAAAAATCTTTCTCAATATCATCCGACCACCGGGTATCAATTTGTCCGGCTGTGTATTTTCCTTCGCGGATGCGTTGATGACCAAACAAATCTCGGAGACGTACAATTTCAGATGTCTTTACCACGCGCTCAGCAAGATGGGGCGGAATAAAAACAACCAAACCCAGTTTGCCCAACACCACATCGCCTGGCATAACCGTTACATTTCGGATGAGTGTTGGTTTGTTAATTCCAATAATCATGGTGTTAATATCTTTGCCAGGATTGTGAAAGGAGGGATCATAACTGGTATAGAAAGAAGTGAAACGCCCAATCTCTTTTAATCCTTCCAGATCGCGGATGGCGCCATCGTACACAATACCATTACCGGTTTTAGCATAGATGGCATTGCCTACATTATCGCCAATAGTTGGGCCATTGAGTTTAGCCCCGAACTGATTGGCTACATACACATCACCTTTTGCCAACAGATCAACCGGCCACGTGTTTTGTCCGCGTTTGCCTTGCTTACGCCCAAGCGAATCAATTGCTTTCCACATATCAGGACGGCCGGGCATAAAGATGGCTGTTACTGCTCGACCCACCAGCACGCTATCCGGATTAATGGTTTGCCAACCTTCTGCAATCTGGTAGGCATAGCCGGCATTTTTCATAGTGGCCCAGGCTTCTTCAATACTTACAGCTTTCATTCTGCGTAAAATATTGTCAGGAACTTTTGGTCGCCCATCAGGAAAACGTTCGCCTTTCCATTGCGGAGTAAGAAACAATAATTCTTCTTTTGAAATTTGTTGCGCATGGCACTGAACGAAAATTCCGAACCAGGCGATAATGAGAAATGATATTTTTTTCATAGTTATAATTTTAGATTACGATTTTATTTTATTTTCATTTTCCGGAGGCTTACGGTGCCAATAGGAAGCGAGTATGGAACCGGAAATATTCATTAAGGGTGCAAATACAGCCGAGGCCAGACCTACGGTTGCAATCTTACCCATCTCTTTTGCAATGCCCGATGCCAGACCAGCGTTCTGCATACCTACTTCAATAGCCACTGTACGACAGTCGCGTTCATTCATGCGCAGTAATCGGGCGCTCCAATAGCCCAGCATATAACCGCATAGGTTATGGATCAAAACCAATACAAAGAGAATTAAACCAAGATCAAGCAAACTGTTTCTACCTGCGGCTGTTACAAAGGTAATTACACCGGCAATACCCAACATCGAGATGTAGGGCATGGCTTTATCTAACCATTTAAATTTGCCGTGAAGAAGTTTATTGAATAACAATCCCGCGCCTATGGGAATCATAATCATCTTGAAGATATCCCACATCATTTTAGTCAGGTCAATTTCTATAAATGTTCCGGCTAATAATTTCATAAGCAGGGGAGTAATAAAAGGGGCAAGCAGCGTGGTGATGGAAGTAATGGTAATGGATAGTGCAAGGTTTGCTTTCGCGAGGTAGTTCATTACGTTTGATGCCAGTCCGCTGGGGGAACACCCAATCAGAATTATTCCCGCTGCAATTTCGGGTGGAAAGCCGCTGAGTTTCGCCAACGAAAATCCCAGCAAAGGCATAATACTAAATTGTGTAACTACACCAATAACCACTGCTTTGGGCTGCTTCACTACCGAAACAAAATCCTGAGCACTCATGGAAGTACCCATACCAAACATGATAACCTGAATCAATGGAGTGATGAGCGACATCAACTTGAAACCGCCCACTTCTGTTAGTGGTGCCGGATAATACAGGGCCATTGTTACCACGCCAAAAATCATAGTAGAGTAACTAAAGCCTTTCAGTTTTTCCGAACCTTGAAATGAAACACCTAATGCAATAAAAAATAAAATAAAAGCCGGCCCGGCATGTTCTACTCCAGTCCACATAGAAATGACAAGCCCTGCTAAAAAGGAAACGATGGCTACGCCAATTGCGATTTTAAAAAGTAATGGTTTCAAGTTGTTAGCTTTTTTGTTGAAGGTTGGCAATCATTTCAAACTCGTCTTCCAGTTTTAAACTCAGGCGTTCAAATAATTGGTAGTACTGGGCATAAACTTTATGATCGTGATGACGCGGATGAAACGTTTCATGAAAGGTTACACTTTTGGCAGCTTCATCCAGGTTGCGATAAATTCCCATGTCGGTTGCCGTAAGTAGAAAAGCACCAAGACCTGCGCTATTTGCTTTATTAATCGTGCTAACAGGTTTATTAAAAATATCGGCAATCAATTGCGAACAAAACGGGATAGCGGCAAAACTTCCATTTACGGAAAGACTGGTGATAGAACGATGTTCTTCTACCATTTTACCTATGCTGTAAATTTCATATAAGATACCTTCAATAGTAGCCCGGATAAAATGCTTTCGTTCATGCTTGATGTTAATGCCAAAGTAAGAACCCCGGGCATTTGGATTCCACAACGGGGCACGTTCGCCCAAGAGGTAAGGTAAAAACAACAAGCCTTCTGATAGTGTTACCACATTAGAAGCTTCATGAATTAAACTCTCGATGGTATATTCTAAATCAAAGGGGCCTTTAAACTCACCAAACTGATTGGCGAACCATTCAAAGATTACTCCACCACTATTGGTTGGGCCACCCGAGATGTAATGATTCTCGGTTAGCAGGTAGTTAAAGAAGCGTTTCTTTTCATCGCGTAATACCTGTTTACCCACTACACGCACGGCACCGCTATCCTCTATCGTAATGGTGGCTTTATCTTCACCCCACACCCCGGCACCTAACGTAGCCATACAGCCATCGCTTGAACCAATCATAATGCGCGTGCTGGCTGAAAGCCCTAATGAGGTCTGATATTCTTTACGTAGTTTACCTGGTGTAGTAAAGACTGAGCATAAT